>JBJKTB010000544.1:0-2909 GCA_046703345.1 Ignavibacteriaceae bacterium | reverse complement strand
TCATAGTACTCTCCAAAACTAAAGCTGTGTCTACTATGCAGCCATCCGTGCTCTGCTATTCCCCTTTCGGAAGCAGTGTAAACAATTTTTTTCATAAGAAATCCGTGATTACAAATATTATGCTTTTCCGTATAAGAGTTTTGAAATAATTCAAGTCATCCCGGGTATCAAAAAAAATATTCATACGTATATCCTTGTCCGGCTATCTTAATCATTTCACCGGGACGACTTAAAAAAATCTCAGCGGAAAGTTAATTTTGAGCCTGCTTTGTTATTTCAACGTCGCAAATTATATTTATATTTTTGCCTACAACTGCGCCGCCGGTTTCCATCAATGCGTTCCACTTTAGATCGTAATCGAATCTGTTTACTTTACCTTGAATCTTAAATCCTGCTCTCGTCATGCCCCACGGATCTTTAATGGTTCCGCCGTAAAATACATCAAGTTCAATCGGTTTAGTAATGTTTTTAATAGTAAGATCGCCGGTTAATTTTAATGTTTCCTCGTCGATCTTTTTTATTGAAGTGCTTTTGAAAGTCATTTTCGGGTATTTCTCAGCTTCAAAGAAATCTGCGCTCTTCAAATGATTGTCGCGGTCAGTATTTCCTGTATCGATGCTGTTTATGTCTACGCTGAAAAGAATGTCACTTTCGGTGAAATCATTGTTTGAAGCAAATGAAAGTTCATAATCTTTGAAAACACCGTTTACTTCAGATATTATCATATGTCGTGCTGCAAACTGAATTTTTGTATGTGACTTGTCTACGTTCCATAATGTCTTCTCGGCTACATCCTGTGTTCCTGTGTTCATTTTATCCTCCTATTGACTGGTATTGAATTATTTACATCTGAAATATATGTTATAACATTTAATGTTACAACAGCATTTTGAGATTAAATCACAGTTTGTGATATATATCAATCAATATGAGTTAAATTAAACTAAAACTATAACTTTTTAAGCTTTTCTTTCTCGGATTTCTTCAAATTGGTAACTACTATATCATATGAATGATTGATCCATTCAGATATAAGCCTTCCAGGAACCGAGTTATCGAGCACAACCGTATTCCAATGCATCTTGTTCATGTGATAACCCGGTGTAACTGAGTCGTATCTTTCTCTCAGCTCTACCGCAAATTCAGGATCACATTTAATATTAATGCTTACCGGATAATCCAGATTGGCTATTAGAAAAATCTTGCTCATTACTTTGTACACCGGAGTACCTTCGCCGAAAGGAAAAGTTTCCGTAACTCCGGCTTTCTTCAGACAATGCTGTCGAACAAATTCGAAGTCCATTATAACAATTTTAAATAATGATAAAAAAATCCTGTTCATATAATTAATAAAATTATTTATAGAAACAGGATTTGAAATTTTAAGATAATTATTTTTTATTCTTATCGATCCAACGCGCGGCATCCTTTGCAAAGTAAGTTAAAAACATATCTGCTCCGGCGCGTTTAATAGCGATGAGCGATTCTATCATTACGCGTTCTTCGTCTATCCATCCGTTAATTCCAGCAGCTTTAATCATAGCGTACTCGCCGCTAACCTGATAAGCTGCGGTCGGCATGCCGAAAGTATCTTTTACTCTCCGTATGATGTCAAGATAAGCACCGGCGGGCTTTACCATAACAATATCTGCGCCTTCTTCTATATCCGACTCGACTTCGCGCAGCGCTTCGGCCCCGTTCGCAATATCCATTTGATGAGATCTTCTGTCGCCGAATGCGGGAGCCGAATCGGCCGCATCTCTAAACGGACCGTAGTATCCGGAAGAATATTTTGCCGCGTAGCTCATAATGGGAATTTTGGTAAAGCCTTTATAGTCGAGAGCTTTTCTTATTGCCGCGATTCTTCCGTCCATCATATCCGACGGAGCTATCATATCCGCGCCGGCTTCTGCGTGAGTTACTGCTTCTTTGGCAAGAAGAGAAACTGTTTCGTCGTTAAGAATATCTTCTCCGTCAAGTATTCCGCAATGACCGTGTGAGGTATATTCGCACATGCATACGTCTGTTATTACGAGAAGATTTTTTACCTCGGCCTTAATGGCTCTTATTGCCCTTTGAACAATGCCATTGGGATCGTAAGCTTCAGATCCTTTTTCATCCTTATGCTCGGGTATTCCGAATAAAATTACGGCCGGTATTCCGAGCGCCGCGACTTCTTTACACTCCTCAACGAGCGAATCTATCGACAGCTGAAATACTCCGGGCATAGACTTAACAGGATTCTTTACTTTTTGTCCGGGTACAACAAATAAAGGATAAATCAAATCGTTCTTTGACAGCTCGGTTTCTCTAACCATGTCTCTCACGAGAGGATTATAGCGAAGCCTTCTCAATCTTTTTGTCGGATAAGTAGCCATTTTATACTCCAAAATTATTCAATGTATAATGTAGAATTTAGAATGTAAAATGATTAAGTGAGTTTAATACTTTACAACTAAAATTTCTACAAATTAAATTTTATGTTTTTAATTCTTTGAGCGACGGACTCTGCGCTTTTAATGCAGTCGCCTACGGATATTCCGCCGCGGTAATTGCCGCTTAATATAATACCGGGATTTCTGGTTTCAAATTCCTCAAAATATCTCTCATGTTCAATGTAACCTAAATTATACTGGGGAATTGCTTTCGGCCAGTATTTATGATGCTTGTAAACGGGTTCGCCCGAGATTCCCATCAGTTCGGAAAACTCGCCGATTGTTTTTTTAAATAGAAGCTCTTTGTCAATGTTTCCAACTTCGGGATTTCTGGCACCTCCGATGAAAAGCGTAAACGACGCTTTTTCTTCATCGCTTCTATTAGGAAAAATAACAGAACTCCATATAGCCCCGAGAAAGGATTTTTTCTCTTTCGCCGGAATCAAAAACCCGAATCCGTCGAGCTGCCTTTTA
>JBJKTB010000543.1:0-3342 GCA_046703345.1 Ignavibacteriaceae bacterium | reverse complement strand
AGTCAAATGCTGTTGTACACGTAAAAATTCTTTCATATAAAATTAGGAGACTGAGTCATGAAACGTCTTAAAATATTAATGATTTCAATTATAGCGATTCTATTTTTATCAGCATATTCATTTGCGCAGGAATCGAGCTCAAGCAAAGACACTCAACAAATATTAAAGATTACAGGAATAACATCCGGAGCAATTCAGGGACTGCAGGAAGACAATGATCTGCACAATATGCCGACAATACCGTGGGGATTTCAGAGCGCCAGAGGCAACTTAAATTTTTCAGCTCATGTAGCCGACGGAATTGATGTATTCTTTAACGCATTCCTCAGCAGTAACCACCATGTCGGTCAATGGTACGATGATGAAGGTTACATTGAAGTATCAAAGCTTCCCGAATCATCGGACATTCTAGGATTAAACAATTCCTTGTTCAAGTACTTCACACTGAAGGCCGGATTTATTCCGGTAGATTACGGTTTATGGTGGAAGATCAGATCTGACAACGCCGATGTTCAGAGAAATTCTTTAATCGGAAACTATATAGTTGATGCAAACGATGTTGAGCCTTCAGTAGAATTAAAAACAAAACCGGGGCTACTAAATGCCCTTGTTGCATTCGGCGACGGAACCACTACAGGCGATTTTACGCCCGGCAGAGGAAACGCCGTTAACGCCAAAGTATGGCTTGACATGAATAAACAATTCGATCTCGCCGCCTCTTTCTACAAATCGAATCAGGGAAATAACGGGACCGGATATCCAACCGGCGGATCGACCAGTGATCTTTACGCCGGCAACAGAAGCGGAAGTCAATTCTCTGGTATTTTCGGCGACAATCCCGAAGCCGGCGATATTGCCCCTCAAAAAGGACAAGATGTTACAGCATATCAGTTAGACGGATTCTATGATCTTATGCCGATAAAAGTTTTCGGAATGTACGGCTACACGAAAGACGCGGATATAAACGGCAGCAACCCGGGTACGCCTCAGGAAAGCTGGTCTTATTACGGCGGAGATGTTACTTATTATCTCTTCCCGGCTTTATATGTCGCAGCCCGTTACAGCGTCGCTGCTTCAAGTATGTATGAGGGCGTAGACGTGAGTGCGAATCCGGTCAGCGCAAACAGAGTTCAGCTCGGGGCCGGCGTTTGGGTAACCAAGACAATGCTTCTTAAAGTTGAATATGTAAACCAGCATTATAAGAATTTCCCGGCAGGTTCTCCTTATGCAAATAATGCAAGGTTCCACGGTTTCAGCACCCAGTTCTCAGTCGCATTCTAATGCATACGGGTATAACAACGTTGAAAATTGTGTAACTGGCTTTTTGACAATTTGAAACTTAGGGGCTGCGGGAAATAATCGACTGAATTTCCCGCTGTCCCGAAAAGCGTTGCATAAATTACTGCCGGCGTATTAACTCTCTCCTAAATTAGGTTAATGATTGGGGCCTATTTTTAGATAAATGGTACGCCGGTTTTTTAATTCATGACTATAACATTTGCCGAAAAGTATTCTTGTAATATTATAAAAAAATCGGCGTTTAAATTTACTACTATGATTACGTTTGATTCGATATTTGATTATAAATTAGTATTTGATATGCTAGAGGAAATGGTTTTCATTGCCGATGAAGAACTGCGCATTTTAAGCTGCAACAAATCAGCCTTAAACTCCGCCGGTTCGGACCTGGAAAAACTGATCGGGCGTAGAATCAGCCTTCTTTTAATCGGCGATTTCTGGAACTCGGTTAACACAGAGCTACAGTCGCATGGGGAAATCAAATACAAAGATAAGGTTTTCGTCTTTCCCGGCGGCAAGCAGATAGTAACCGATGTTCGCGCGGTAAAGCTTAATTACGGCAGCGGTTGTTTCATCATATTTGTTATCAAAGACATATCAGACGAGAAGAAAGAAAAGCTGGAACTTCTGCGATTTTCCAACGCGATAAAATACGCGGTAAATCCGATCCAAATTACTGACCGGAATGGATCAATGGTATACGTAAATCCAGCCTTCGAAATTTCAAGCGGCTACACTAAAGAAGAGCTGCTTGGAAAAGATCCCAAAATTCTGAGCAACCATAAACTCAGCAAAGAATATTGGGAAGGAGTTTGGAGAAAGATTAAGTCGGGACAGGTTTGGACAGGTCAGATAGAAAACAGACGCAAGGACGGGACTCTGATATATTCGGAATCTATAATCTCTCCAATAAAAGACGAAGAAGGCAGCATCGAAGGATTCTTGGGAGTACATAATAATGCAACTGAAAGAAAAACAATCGAACAGAATCTAGCAAGCATACAACGTCTCGGAAGCATAAGTACGCTGTCGGCCGGAATCGCACACGAGATAGGCAACCCCCTTACCTCAATATCATCACTTACCCAAATAATACAAAGGAAAACCCATGACGAAAAAATCAAAGCTCAGTTAGTCCTCATAAAAAAACAGGTAAATAGGATAGCGCATATAATAAGGCAGCTAGTTGAATTCTCGTTGCCTGCGGTAAGCGCCTCAAAGACTGCAAACGTAAATAAAGTATTAATGAGCGCAGTAAACATGGTAAAACTGGGGAAGCGCATTGAGAATATCCAATTCATAACTGATCTATCTTCTGTTATGCCCGAGTTAAATTGTTCTCCGGATCATGTTATGCAAGCCGTGCTTAATATATTAATGAACGCAGCCGACAGCATAGGAGAAGCAGACGGCACTGTAAAGATAAAATCAGAAGCCGTAAACGGTACAGTAAAAATTCTAATTGAAGACAGTGGAACGGGAATAACCGAGGAGAACATCGATAAAATCTTCGCACCGTTTTTTACAACCAAACAGCCTGGGGAAGGCATCGGGCTGGGTTTATGGGTAAGTTACGGAATAGTAAGAAATTTAGGGGGAGATATTCTGGTTGAAAGTAAAACCGGGAAAGGCAGTATTTTTACCATTCTGCTCCCTTCGTGTTAATAAATAAAATAATTTATTATATTGGCATCAAATTAAATGATATTCACTTATGAAATCATTCTTCAGGGGTCTACTCTTTTTCATTATTTCTTTTTTTCCCGCTCAGGATTTCGAATTTCAAAACGGGGGAACAGGCCTTGATACGACCGCATTATCTACCGAACCAGCCACCACATGGACGCTTGTAGCTTCTAATACCCGCAGCCGTTTAAACCAGATTAACATGTTCTCCGCCGATAAGGGATTAATCGTCGGTAGATATCTTTCTGTTTATGACGGGAAAGAATGGAAATTTTTCGAGAGCCAGCCTCCCGTAAACAGCGTAACAAAATTATTTGTAGGGAATGCCGAGTGTTTCTGGATAACACATAATACCAC
>JBJKTB010000542.1:0-5771 GCA_046703345.1 Ignavibacteriaceae bacterium | reverse complement strand
AATAAGTTTCTTACTTTATCCAGTTTCTTTCCCAGGAATGAATTTATTGCAGTGCCCAGTACAACAGGGATTAATATTATCTCAAGGATACTCAAGAACAATCCCCAGAACGGGACAGGAATTACCTGATGAAGATAAAGCAGCGTAAAGGTGGGAGTTAAAAGAACCGCAACAAGAGTCGACGATAATGTAAGCGTAATTGACAGAGCAACATCTGCATTTCCCAGATAGCAAATAACGTTGGATGCGGTTCCGCCCGGACTGCTGCCGACGAGAATCATACCCGCGGTTATCTGAGGAGGAAGATTAAACGCGAGCGAAATAAGGTAAGCCGATAATGGCATTATTAAATATTGAAGGAAAAGTCCGAATAGAATTAATCTGGGGGATTTTAAAACTTCTTTAAAGTTAGACCATTGGAGAGTCATCCCCATGCCGAACATAACAACGATAAGCAAAGGTATAATAGCGGATTTCATTGAAGCGAAGAAAGGCGCAAAGATATAAGCGGCCAGGGCAAATAAAACAGCCCAAAGCGGGAAAAGTTTTGTAATTCTTTCAATCATACTTTAAAAAGATGGTTCCGCGATTGACGCCAATATACGATATTCCGGAGAACATTTCACAAAATTTATCGGCTGAAAGCGGATAAACAAAAAGCGGCAGATTGAACCTGCCGCTTGCAGGAAATATTTCGGCAAATGCTATTTTAATAAATTAATCTTTAGCGTATTGGCGATATTATTTCCGATCTGAAGCTGAACGAAATATATACCGCTCGGCAGACTCGCGCCGTAAAAATCGCGTCCGTTGAATAGGACGTTATGCCACCCTTCTCTGAAAGAGCTAATGTCTATTACCGCAACAAGCTGACCGAGTATGTTATAAACCCTCAGCAGTTTTACTTTTCCCGCAGATAATTTATCTATATAAATCCTGAACGTAGTGGAAGGATTGAAAGGATTAGGATAATTGCCGGCAATGTATGAATCAGGTATAAGAGGCTGCCTTGTTGTTTCTACTTCTGTTGTGGGAGGAGTTGTTGAGTAATCAGCTATATAAGCCGTGTACTTGCATCGTATATTATATTTTAAACTCAGATCAATATCTTTCTGTTTAAGAGAGTCGTTCACGCCGTAAATATCTATGCGTCTTTCGATCTCATCTATCATTTCCTTTGCCCATAAATACCTAACGAACCCGTAGGCCGAATCGCTGGCGCTGAAATTCAGTCTGAAGTCGTAAGCTTTCATCCCGGCAACAGATCTGCCGCCTATGCTGAGCAGAGACTGGCCTGCTACTTTATAACCGCCGGTTGTAAAGAAGATCGAACCGGCAAATTCGGGAGGGGCTTTGGGAGGAATAAGATCCGAAAGATCCGCCCGGCCGTACTCCATCGCTACATCCGTCATGATAGGTCTGCTTATCTGATGAAAGACCCGCATCATTTTCTCAGATAAGTTGTCGCCCTCTTCAATGTATGTTACGAATCCGTAATTGAGAGCCGCCGTCATTTCCATTCTGGACCGGTCAAGGTTATCGCCCATGCCTATCGGGAAGATGCCTGCCTTGTGAACGTTAAGCGATTCGATCTCTTCGGGATCGAGCGACGTTCTGCCGTCTGTAAAAACCATTATCAGGTTGTTATACGATTCGTCTTTTATCTGGCTGAATGCGGATTTTAAAGCAAGCTCTAAATCAGTTCCGTAATATGTTGATACGCTAGATAGGAAATTTTTCGCCGCCTCAATATTTTCCGGCGTGGCGGAAACCGGCTGGTCTTTCCAGGGGGAAATTGAATTGCTGAATAGAACAATATTAAATAGGTCCTTCGGCTGCAGCTCGTTTAGAGAATTGGAAATGGCGGAAATACTCTCGCTAAGTTTGTCGCCGAACATCCCGGTTGAATTCGAAAGGAGAAAGAATATCCTTTTGGGAAATACGCTGTCGGCAGCGGCATCATCGGGAGGTCTTAAGAACAAAGCGAACCGGCCGCCGGAAGAATCTTCCGAGGCCGAATAAAAATCCACCCCGAGCGACGCCTGGTCGGTTTTATAATTAAAAATAAAATCCCTGTCGAGATATGCTTTCGGCTGAATATATTCCAATTTAAGATTACGCGGATCCGAAGCCTTAACTGTATAACCAGGATGAGAAGGTATATCGTAGGAAGTAATATCATAATTTGATGAAACGTTCACATCAAACTGAAGATGGTCAAGAGGGTATTTGATAAAATCGCCGGTATTCAAAGGGAAAGAATAACTGCATTCGCCTGCATAATAATCGCAGCGGTTTATATAGTGCAGTTCCGTTTTCTGTATCATTCCCGGGGTTATGCCTTTTAAGAATATTTTTATTCCGTTGCGCCCGATATATTGGTTAACAAGAGCGGCAACGCCGCCTTCTCCCGTGCCGGGATTGGTAGCCTGTTCTTTAACCTTAAGCACTGCGGTATAAAGCGTATCGTGATACCAGTAAAGAAACTCTGTTGCTCTTGCGTCCGGCGGAAGAGGAAAAGAAAATACCGCGTCGGTTGTATCGTACCATTCGTTAACGAACTCCTGATACACCGTGGTTTCCGCTACGAGTCCGTGAATATTTACCGTAACCTCTGTCGATCTGATTTTTAAAAAGTCTTTAGGATATCCTGTCTTTGTCGGCATCAACAATCCGTTCGCAAACGCGGAGGAAGATGCCAGCAGAATAAATGCAATAAACAAATACTTTATCTTCTTCACTTTGTCCTCCCCTTATTTTAGATAAAGAATTTTAGCGTTTTCGGTATAAACTTTTCCCGATCCGTCTTTTAAAATTAATCGCGCTATATAAAATCCGGCACTCACGGCGCCGCCTCTGTAGTTCCTGGCGTCCCAGGTTATCCGGCCGGAATTTCCGGGAGCGACAGTAAATTCACGAATGAACTGCCCAAGCACGTTATAAATTCTGAGCTTGCCTTCGGAAAAATTCTTCCGGTTTACCTGAAACGAAATTTCCGGATTGAACGGGTTCGGATAAAAGGAAAGCACGTTACCCGAAATTTTTTGGGACGTATTAGTATAATCAAAAACCGCTGAACCGCCGAGCCCGGCGAAGCGCAGTTTAAGTTCAGCATGATTAAGCGCCTGACCCGATCCCGGCGATTGATATGTAATCATATATTTCGAGCTGGAGTTCATCCTTGAAATATCAAGCATGATATCCCTGAAGTTTCCGTAAATGTTGTAATAGTTTCCGCCGGTGGGTTCAATTATCGGATCGTAATACCCGGATTTAAAACTTTGCGACCCAACCGCTTGTACGGTAATATCGTTCATAAGAATCGCGTTTATTACTTCGTCTTTTGTCAGACTTGTGTATGAATCGCTCTCATGATAGTTAGAGTCTGTATTCCATATAATAACTCACTTCGCGTTGTTTCTAAACGACATTTTTGTTCCGTCAAGCAATCCTTGGAGCGAATTCTCCGGCCCGTCTCCGCCTCCGTGTGCGTACTGTGCGGCAACGTAAGATTTAAATGTCTGAACATCTCCGGTAAATGCATAAGTGTTTTCCACTACATCAAGAAACGTAACCATGCCCAGACGATAGTCGATTCCGCGCTGCTCAAGACTGTCGGCAAACTCCACTATATTATTTTTTACCGCATCAATTATGCTAGACATACTTCCTGTAACATCAAGTACAAAAACTATGTCGGCTGCGGTAACGCCTCCGGTTGTATCTCTCATAATCTGAAAATCATTTATCCTTTCCGAATTTTCGTAAAGGAAAACATTATCCGCATTAATGCCGCCTATTAAACGGTCGGTTGCTTTTACTTTAGCGTGGAACGTAAACGCGATATCGGGATACCCGGAACTAATCACGGTGTCTACTGCAACCACCAGACCGGTATCGGAAACAGGCGTCTGCGGTACAAATACATTTCTCGATATCTCATCGAGAATTTTTGTCCCGCTCATAACCTGCGCCGTAACCTTCACCACTTTGTCTTCGTAAGTGATCTTTGAACTAATCTGAGTTTTTATGTACGCGGGATTAGTATTAATAAGCGGCAGACCAAATTCGGTTGTTGCCGCTGTAAGCGGGGAGCTGACATTAATGTTCAATGTTCCGCTGCTTATTTCGCTTCCGCCTGCAGGATTAATCTCAACGTAAGACTCAAGCGACTGAGGAAACATCAGCCCTCCGTTCATCGAAATAAAGTTCGGCAGATCCCATCTTAAAAAAACCTGCGAAGAAAAATCCGGCTGCGGAAGCGAGATTGATGTTTCGGATGAGATTGAGGAGCCCGGAGATACAGTGCTTTCGGGCCAATAGAACTTCATATAAAGATCATATATCGCTTTTTCATAATCGGTCTCAAAGACAGGCGCTTGAGTTTGATATAGATCGGCCCAGTTCGCAGCGATTATCTTCTCCGGCTTTAATGGAGGAAAGCCGATATTCATAGCTACGCCTTTCGCTCCGGTTCCTTTCTCCCAGAGAAGAATGTTTGAAGGAATTTCGGAGCCGGTGAACATCTTCCCGGTAGGAATTTCGAAATAAGCGTCGCCGCCTTTTCCCAGCGCCGGATCAATCAGTAACCCCAATCCGAATGAATGCGGTTTGGAGTCTAGATTAGTCGCGCTTGCTGAAATTTTTATACTGCGGGTTTCAGTCTGCGAAACTATTTTAAATGTATAAGAAACTATCCCGGTCTTTACGGCATAGATCATCAGCGTATCGCCGCTCTTCTCCGGAATGAGCGAAGAAATTCCGCCGAAATAATCCTCAGGCTTATACCATGTTCCGTCGACTGATATAACCGGGTAGGATGTCAAGGCGTAAGGGTGGCCGAAAGTAAGTGTGCAGTTGTCGTCCAGACTGCTTTCCGAGATTCCCGCAGTTGTGCCTAATGTAAAATATCCTCCGCTTATTAAAGTAGCATCGTATATTGGTCCGGTTAATCTTTGAGAATCGTAACCGGATACTTTCTTAATCGAAGTATTCTTCAAAGACGAGCCGCTTTGAATATCAAAAGCCGACTTATCCTGTGCCCGCACACCGGAAATAAAGACTAGCAGGCAGGCAGTTATAATTAACTTCTTCATTATTTTCCCCGTTTAAATATTTAATTAACCGCAATAAAATTTTTTACTATCTAAGCAGCACCATCTTCTTTATCTTCTTGAAGCCGTCTATCTGAATCGAATAAAAATAAATTCCGCTCGGCATAATATTTCCGCCCGAATCTCTTCCGTCCCAGACGACTTTAAAGCTGCCGGGCGATTTGTTCTCATCAACAAGCACCTTAACAAGCTGTCCGAGTGAATTATAGATTCTTAATATCACATGGTAAGACGATTTGAGTTCGGGTATTCTGAAGCCGATCACCGTTTCAGGATTAAAAGGATTGGGATAATTCTGCTCAAGCGTAAAATCCTTCGGAGTAGTTTTATCAGTTTCAATTCCAGTAGAAGGATTGGTCGGATCTACATAAAAAGCCGTATAAGGCGTTACAATCTGATAACGGAGTCCCAGATCAATCACCTGATTAACAAGTTCGGGCTTTTCGCCGTACATTGCGATGAGCTGCAGTATGTTGTCAATCTTCGACATCGCCCAAAGTCTGGGAACAAACCGGTGCCCGCCGATGGTTTCGGGAAACGTTATGCTCTGCGTATATTCTACCGGATTTGATCTTATCTTTCCTTTAAGAACAACATTATAAGTGCCCCGCGCTTTGTACATTCCGTACTGAACTACCTGGCTTCCCCAGAAAAGAT
>JBJKTB010000541.1:0-5513 GCA_046703345.1 Ignavibacteriaceae bacterium | reverse complement strand
GTGAATGTCCCCATGATTTCCGGACGCGGACTCGGTCACTCCGGCGGAACACTTGATAAGCTTGAGTCAATTCCCGGTTTCAGAACCGACTTGTCCATTCAGGAATATAAGTCAGTTATAAAGAAATGCGGCGCGGTTTTAATCGGACAGACAAAAGATATCGCTCCCGCTGATAAACTAATTTATTCGCTGCGTGACGTTACTGCAACGGTTGAATCAATTCCTCTCATTACCGCAAGCATAATGAGCAAAAAACTGGCGGAAGGAATCGAAGGCCTTGTTCTAGATGTAAAAACCGGAAGCGGCGCTTTTATGAGGGAAACCAAGGATGCCGAAAAACTTGCAGTGTCTTTAATAACTACCGCGAAATCATTCGGGAAAAAAGTGACAGCATTTATCACAGATATGAATCAGCCGCTGGGAAACTATATCGGCAACTGGCTCGAAGTATACGAATCGATACTCGTGCTTCAGGGAAAAGCAAAAGGCGACTTGTACGAATTGAGCACCACATTGTCAGGCGCTATGATCTTCCTCGGCGGAAAGGCAAAGTCACTCGAAGATGGAATTCAAATTTCAAAGCAGCTGATTTCCGGCGGACAGGCTTTTGAGAAATTTGTTGAAATCGTCAGGCTTCAGGGAGGCAATACTAGCTACATAGAAAATCCTGAAAAATATCCTAAGGCGAATATCGTTGTTAAAGTGAAGACAAAGAAAAGCGGATATGTAAGCGGAATGGATAATTTTGCCCTCGGAATGGCGGCGTTGGAGCTCGGTGCAGGAAGATTTACAAAAGAAGACAAGATTGATCCCAAAGCCGGTATCATAATGAACGCTAAGATTGGTGATTTTGTGAAGCAAGGAAGTGTTCTGGCTGAACTCCACACATCAAAAAAAGACAAAGCGGATTACATTAAAAGCAAAATGGACGAAATTATCACAATCGGCGAAAAACGCGTAAGAGCTCCAAAGCTAATAAAAAAGATAATAAATTAGACGAACAACGCATTTTAATTATTACATTGATTTAGATGCGTTGTTGAGAATATAGCATTTTCTTAAAAAATGGGGCAAAATTAAGGAAAAACCGGCACGCCGAATGACTGACCGGTTAGTCAGATTTTTGTTGCGCAGTGTTCATTAATTACTTATTTTTGTACCAGTAAGTCAGTTAAGGATTTGTTTATGAAAGCCGTCATAGATTTCTCAAATTACCTGCTCCCCTTTTTATATCTAATAACATTCGGATTTTATTCCTATGATTTTATGAAAGGCGGGCGAAGGTTTGCAAATTCTAAGAGATTGTTCTTATTCCTCACTCTGCTGTTTCATCTGTTTTATCTTCTTTTAAGGACGATCGAGTTCGATCATCCGCCGATTACTAACGTGTTTGAGATCTTTACGGTCCTTGCCTTTGCCGTAAGCTTTTCATACTTCATACTTGAACTGGTAACCGACATAAGAGGCACAGGGCCGTTCATCATAATTATATCTATCATCTTCCAGATAATTTCCACCTCATATATAATTGATGTAACGCAGGTAAAAGAAGTACTGCGAAATCATTTATTGGGAGTTCATGTATTCAGCGCACTGCTCGGTTATTCGGCGATTACAATTTCTGCGGTTTACGGTTTTCTGTATCTCATCCTTTACAAAGATATTAAGCTAAATAAATTCGGACTAATATTCGAAAGGCTGCCGAGCCTAGAGGTTCTGGAAAAGCTGAGCTTCAGTTCCGCCATAATAGGTTTTATCCTGCTGACGTTTGCAATTATAATAGGAATCATTTGGCTTCCGAAAGCATTCCCGAATTTTTCTTATGCCGATCCCAAACTTATCGGAACTTCTATGGTGTGGATTTTATACGGCGTAGGAATTTTCACCAAGATCTTCGGCAAATGGCGGGGGAAAAAAGTCATCATACTTTCCATACTCGGTTTTGTGCTGGCTATATTTTCCACTATAGTAACGAATTTCTTAGCAAAAAGTTTTCATTCATTCTATTGAAATCGTATGAACTTATTAGCAGTTTCAATAAATCATCATACTTCTTCCGTTGAACAGCGGGAAGCGCTTTATCTCAGTCAAGATGAGATAAAAGAGTATATTAAAAAAGTAAAGGGAAGCCTTCTCGCCGAAGGCCTGGTAGTTTCTACGTGCAACAGAACCGAAATCTACGGCATTCCGGCAAAGCCCGAAATTTCTCACGAAGATATTCAGGATTCACTTCTGCAGCACAAATCTGTTTCGGGACTCAGTAAAGAAAGCTTTCAGAACTTCTCTTCCGGCGAAGCAATTAAACATTTGTTCAGTGTTGCGTCCGGTATCGACTCGCTGATGATTGGCGACAACCAGATATTCAAACAGGTTAAAGACAATATGCAGATAGCAGAGGAAACTAATTTTTCCGGTTTCCTCATGAAGAGAATTTTTGATACAACTATTAAGGCGGGGAAAAGAGCAATAACAGAAACCGGAATAAGCGAAGGCGCGGTTACAGTTAGTTACGCTGCCGTTCAGCTGATTGAAAAAATATTTTCAAATTTAACCAAGAAAGCAGCGCTGGTTATTGGCGCGGGCGAAACAGGCGAGATTGCCGCCAAACATTTGAAGGAAAGAGGGATCGGACGTCTTGCTATAACAAACCGCACTATTGAACGCGCTGAAAGACTTGCCGAAGGTCTTAACGCGAAGATTCTACCCTTCAGCAACTTCAAAGAATATTTGTACGAATACGATATTGTTCTCAGCGCTACAAGCTCTGACAAATTGATTCTTACAAAAGACGACATAAAAGCCGCAATGAAAAAAAGGAATTACAATTCATGCGTGCTTATGGATATTGCAATTCCGCGGGATATCGATCCTGCCGCGAAAGAGATAGACTACGTATTCTACAACGATATAGATTCGCTTAACATAATCGTACAGCAGAACCTCTCTAAACGAAAAGACGAAATTCCCAAAGTTGAATCGGTGATTGAGGAAGAGTTGCGATCATTTATGAGCTGGTTCAATTCGCTCGAGGCGGCACCGACAATTAAAAACATTAGGGATTATTTTGAAGCCGTCAGAGCCGAGGAAGTAGAGAAAAACAAAAACAGGTTCTCTAAGGAAGACCAGGAAAAACTGGATATAGTAACTAAGCGAATCATCAACAAAATTCTCCATCATCCTACGGTAGAACTTAAAAAGCAGGCGGAGTCGGGAGTTAATTCCGACGATACCGCGATTAGAATAAGCATTATAAGAGAGTTATTCGGCATAGATAATAAAGACGAAAAGGAATAACAATTTGAAAACCAAACTGATCATAGGTTCGCGCGGAAGCGACCTTGCGCTCTGGCAGTCTAATTTCGTAAAAAGGGAATTGGAGAAGAGAAACAGAAATATTTCGGTTGAAATTAAAATTATTAAAACTACCGGCGACAAGATTCTTGACGTGGCTTTATCCAAGATAGGCGACAGAAGCTTATTCACAAAAGAACTTGAAGTCGCTCTGCTGAAGAAAGAGATCGACCTTGCCGTACACAGTCTCAAAGACCTTCAAACGGAAATCCCCGAAGGATTAATGCTGGCGGCTGTTTCCAAACGCCATCCGGTAGAAGACGTGCTGATTGCAAGAAAGAAAGGCGTTACTCTCGAATCATTAAAAGAAAACGCCGTGATAGCTACCGGATCATTAAGGAGAAGATGCCAGCTGAAGCATCTTCGCCCTGATCTGAAAATTGAGGAACTCCGCGGAAACGTGCCGACAAGAATTGAAAAATTTTTAAAATCGAACTGGGACGGAATTATTCTTGCACGCGCCGGAGTAGAAAGATTAAAATTAAGTAAATATATCTCTTCGATAATAGACAGCGACGTAATTCTTCCCGCCGTTGGACAGGGTGCTTTGGGCATCGAGATAAACGAAGAGAACAAAACTGCTTTTGACGCCGTTCAAGCGCTTCATGATGAGGCTACTTTCGACGCGGTAACTGCGGAAAGATCTCTTCTTAACACCGTCGAAGGCGGATGTCAGGTTCGGATAGGCGACCTCGGAGAAGTTATAGCGAACGGACTTTATCTTGACGCGCTGGTCGGTTCCATCGACGGCTCGATTACGTTCAGAAAGAAAGTACGGGGAAAAAGAAGCGAAGCCGAGAAGCTCGGAAAAACTCTGGCAAAAGATTTGATAAAAGCGGGAGCTAAAGAAATACTTGACGAAATATATAAAACAGCGAGAAGAAAATGAGATTGCATAAATTAAAACTGCTTTCGGCATTTTTAATTTTGATTTTTGCCGCGCCTTCAATGTTCATTCTGAATTCGTGTCACTGCTCATGCGGAATTTCGGACGCGTCCGACGTTCCGTTAAGCGTTCTAAACAAGGCCGAAGAATTTATTATATCGAAGACCGGCAAACATTTTTTTGATTACTACATAGCTCCGGATTTTACGCTTACAAAATTTAATCCGCCGTATTATAATATGGCATACAGGCTGTACATTCCTGAGAAGCCTTACGTTAACGCCGAGATAACATTTACCGTCGATTCGCTCGGCAACGTAGATACTACAAAAGAAATTATCGGCATACCAGATTGTGCGGGAAATCCCGAATTGTGTTCTTTCTCGGTTGATAAGAAGAAAGCCGAAGAGATCGCAGCGCAGAACGGACTGAAGAAAGGCGTTATTCCCTGGAAGACAGCATTCATGTGGAATAAAGAAATGGGGCAATATGTCTGGCATGTTTTGTCGACATTGAAAGAGTCCGGCGGCAAAGAAAACTATTCCGGAAACGGCGAGGATTTTATTATAGACCCGAACTCCGGGAAGATATTAGATAAAAACTACTGGCACATACCATAAGGTTAACGCAAAGAAATGATCGCTGAGTCGAAAATAGACGGAAAGAAAAATCTAAAGAGAAAAAAAATCATCGAGGCGGCATCGCAGCTCTTCTCTCAGAACAGCTACCATGAAGTTATGATTGAAGATGTGGCGAGACTTGCGTCGATTGCCAAGGGTACGGTTTACAACTATTTCTCCTCTAAAGAAGAATTATATTTCTCTATAATGCAGCAGAGGATGGAGAAACTTACTTCATCGTTAAATGAAAAAATTAAAGATGAAACCAGCAGCGTAGAATCGCTCCATTCGTTCATCATTCATTTATACATGTTCATGATGAAGTATCAGAGCTTCTTTCTTATGTATAAAAAGGAATCGCTAAAAGCCGATCACGAACTTTGTTCTGAGCTTTTATCCCTTGAAGAGGATTTAAAAAATATACTCGGCGGAATCATCCGTTCCGGTAAAGCCGAACATTTTTTCAGGAGCATCGAAGAGCATTTCGCTGTTGACATGGTTCTGGGCAGTATTTACGGCGCAGTTCAGAGAGGAATTGAGAACAACTATACTGAAGATATGATGATCTACGACAGAGAAAAAATATATGATTTTGTGCTTCACGGTCTTTTCTCCGGATTCGAAGACAATCAGCTTCTTCCGCTGAGAAGCAAGAC
>JBJKTB010000540.1:0-8238 GCA_046703345.1 Ignavibacteriaceae bacterium | reverse complement strand
ATGCTATACCGTTCGCCAAAGTAAATCCTACTTCCTGTGCAGCGGTTGAGCCGGCCTCTCTAATATGATAACCGGAAATAGAAATTGTATTCCATCTTGGAACTTCCTTCGCGCAGTATTCGAAAATATCGGTAATCAGCCGCATCGACGACTTGGGCGGGAAGATATACGTACCACTCGCAATATATTCTTTAAGTATATCGTTCTGAATTGTACCGGTTAATTTATCTTTAGCCGCGCCCTGCTTCTCCGCCACGGCAATATACATTGCGAGCAGAACCGCGGCGGAAGCGTTAATAGTCATTGAAGTGGAAATCCTATCGAGAGGGATTTTATCGAATAATATTTCCATATCCGCGAGAGTATCGATTGCAACACCGACCTTGCCTACTTCGCCGTAAGAGATCGCCGCATCGCTGTCGTAACCTATCTGCGTAGGAAGATCGAAAGCAACGGAAAGTCCGGAAGTTCCCTGTTCAAGCAGGTAACGGTATCTTTCGTTGGATTCCTTCGCGGTGCCGAAACCGGCGTACTGGCGCATTGTCCAGAGCCGGCCTCTGTACATCGTCGGCTGAATTCCGCGGGTATAAGGGTACTCGCCCGGGAAACCGAGTTTCTCAAGATATCCTTCAGGATCGGCGTCGTTCGGAGTATAAAGCGCTTTTACCTCGCTGAAGGAAGCGGTTGTAAAGCTTTCAAGGCGTTCTTTTTTCTTCTCTATCGATTTCCTGTACTGACTGCTGTCCCAGTTGTTGTAGGCATTCTGAACTTTCTTCTTTAATTCTTCCAGGTCGGACATTTCGCTTCCTTATATTATTAAAAGATGCGATGCGGTTTTTACGGTAATTTTTGAAATAGAAGTTAAATAATTTAAGTCTGTTTTTAAAGGACAATATCAACATCAC
This sequence comes from Ignavibacteriaceae bacterium, assembly GCA_046703345.1. Taxonomy (GTDB): domain Bacteria; phylum Bacteroidota; class Ignavibacteria; order Ignavibacteriales; family Ignavibacteriaceae; genus FEN-1297. Next base: position 7,333 of record JBJKTB010000540.1, on the reverse strand, counting down.
ATTCTTCTTACAATTCTAATCCCGCGTTAGTCTATTCAATACTAGATTGAACTTTAATTCGTTAAATAATGTTTCCTAAATAAATGCTAAAAATTTGACTGCTATCAAAGAATAAAAAAATAATTGAATAGGCAAGGAACTTCGCGGCTAAAATTTTGGTTATTGTGAAAAAGGATACTATGAAAAAAAATGCGATAATAATAGGTTCAGGATTAGGCGGTTTAGCTACAGCCCTTAGACTTTCTTCACAGGGTTATAAAGTAACCGTGATAGAAAAGCATTCTACTCCCGGCGGAAGATTAAACCGATTGGAAAAGAACGGCTTTACTTTCGACCTTGGTCCGTCATTTATGAGCATGAGTTATGAACTTGAGGAATTATTTAAAAGCTGCAACATTCAGAATCCCTTAAAGCTTGAAGAACTTGATCCGCTCTACCAGGTATTCTTTGAGGGAAAGCAAAAGCCTTACGTTATCTGGAAAGATTTAACCAAACTTGAGGAAGAATTCAAATCTATTGAACCGGGATTAAAGAATAAGGTGGAAGCATACTTAAGTAAGGCAGGCGAGTTTTTTCATGATACGGAAGATAAGGTTATAAAATCGAACTATGAAAATATTGCCGAATATCTCTTAAAATTAACCAGGGTTCCTTTGAAGCATCTTCCTTACCTTTTCAGAAAAATGTGGGGCGAAGTTGAGCACCGCTTTGATTCTGAAGAAGTAAGAATAATTTTTTCGCTTGTTGCTTTTTTTCTTGGATCTACTCCTTTTCAAACCCCCGCAATCTATTCGCTGCTGAACTACACTGAGATGAAACATGACGGTTATTGGAAAGTACAAGGCGGAATGTACAAAATAGTCGAAGAATTGATGAATATCTTAATACAAAGAGAAGTGAAATTTGAGTTCAACACGGAGATTGTGGGGGTAAATAATTCAAACGGCAGATTGTACAGTCTGCTTGATAATAAAGGAAGAAGTTGGTCCGCAGATATTTTTGTTTCGAATTCGGACGCGGCTTCCTTCAGAGGCAAAGTATTGGGCAGGAAAAAATTTTCGGAAGAGAAACTTGACAAGATGGACTGGACACTTGCGCCGTTCACTATTTATCTAGGAGTGAAAGGGAAAATTGATTCGCTCATTCATCATAATTATTTCCTGGGAAATAATTTCAGGGGATATGCCGGAGAGATTTTTACGTCTTCCGTTATTCCGCAGAAGCCTTATTACTACGTAAATGTCTCTTCAAAATCTTTTCCGGAATGCGCGCCTGAAGGATGCGAAAATTTATTTATCCTATGTCCCGTCCCCCACAGAATTTTTAAAAAAGACTGGGATGATAAAGAAGTAATTGCTGAGAGCATTATAGAAGATCTTTCATTTCGGACTAAGTTTGATATTAAAAATAATATACTTGTAAAAGAGATACTTTCGCCTGTGGATTGGGAATCTATGTTCAATCTTTATAGAGGTTCTGGATTAGGACTTTCTCACGGACTTAATCAAGTGGGCGCTTTCCGCCCCAAAAATAAAGACGAACATTTTCCCAACCTTTACTATGTCGGTGCGTCTACTACTCCTGGTACCGGTCTGCCAATGGTTATAATCAGTTCAAGACTTGTTATGCAAAGGATTGAGGAGGACTATGGAAGCGCTTTATCATGAGGCATCCTTTAACGTTAGCAGGCTGATAACCCGAAAATACAGCACTTCCTTCAGTCTGGGAATAAGGGTATTTTCTCCTTCTTACCGTGATGCCGTTTATGCCGTGTACGGCTATGTCAGACTCGCGGACGAGATAGTCGACTCATTTCATGGATATGATAAACAAACTCTTCTCCGTGAATTTAGAGAAGAAACATATAAAGCCGTTAAGCAAGGTATCTCCACCAATCCTGTCGTCAACGCTTTCCAAAAGGTTGTTAATTCTTATAATATAGATATGGGTTATGTAAAGGATTTTCTTGACAGCATGGAGATGGATTTGTCAAACAGCTATTACGAACGAAAAAACTACGATGACTACATATACGGTTCGGCTGAAGTGGTCGGATTGATGTGCCTGAAGGTTTTCTGCGGTAAAGACGAGCGGCTGTTCAACGATCTTTTAGGACCGGCAAAATCTCTGGGTTCGGCTTTTCAAAAAGTTAATTTTCTTAGGGACATAAAAAGCGACATAGAAGAGAGAGGACGCATTTATCTTCCCGGAGTTGATTCATCAATAAAGATAGACAACTCGAACAAGCGGAAACTCGAGAATGGTATTGAAAAAGAATTTGAAGATGCTTTGTCTGGTATAAAACGTCTTCCCGCTGGAGTAAGGCTTGGGGTTTATTCCGCGTATCTTTACTACAAAATACTTTTCAACAAAATTAAAAAGCTGGATGTGGAAGAACTACTTAACAGACGAGTAAGAATTTCAAATTTCACAAAACTGCTTCTTCTGTTAAAATCTTTATTTGAAGTTAAAATCTTTAGAACATGCTAAATGAAAATTCTATTCATTTTTATTTTTGTCACTTCAATGCTTTATGCGCAGATCCCTGTCAGAGATACGCTTTTTCCTAAACATTCTTCCGCAGTTCTCGATACATCGTCACTTGATACATTAAGGAATACTTTTTACAAGGCTGTAGAAAGTGAAGATAAAACCGAAGAATTAGGAAATTATATTAAAAGGAATTTTTCGAAGGACTACAGGAAATATCCGCCTCTAGTTCTCGCTTATTACGGCGGTATGCTTACATTGAAAGCGAAGCACTCGTTTAATCCGTTTTTAAAATTCAAATATGTCTTAGAAGGAATGGACCGCCTGACCGAAGCGGTAAATCTTAGACCGGGCAGCCTTGAAATTAGATTCTTAAGATTTTCCGTTTTGAATTATCTTCCTTCTTTTTTCGGCTACTCAGAAGAAACTAAAAATGATAAAGACAAAATTTGCAGTTTACTGCTGGAGAATGATTTTTCGTCATCCGATTACGGCTTCAGAAAAAACATTATAGATTTTATGCTGAAGACAGGAAGACTGTCTCAAAAACAAAGCTCCGAACTAAAATCGCTTCTATTAAACCTGGCCGAAAATGAGTAAATATCTTTTAATAAATATTTTAATTATCGCCGGCCCGCTTATTTTAAGTTTCGAAAATAAGATTTCGTTTCGAAATAAAATCAGTTCGGTATTAAAATCTGTAGCTGTGGTAAGCACCATATTCATTATATGGGATGTTTCGGCCGTACTGCTCGGAGATTGGAGTTTCAATAAAGCATATATATCGGGTATCTCAATATTATATCTTCCTTATGAAGAAATCTTGTTTTTCATAACCGTACCGTACGGCTGCCTTTTTATATATGAAGTAACTAAACATTTTGTTAAAGATAACGGATTAAGAGTAAATAAATTTTGGAATTTGTTTTTCACAGCGTTGTTTGTATCAGCCGCCGTAATATATCATAAGCAGCAATATACTTTTACGGTGCTAGTATTCTGCGCCGTTTTTGTATCGACTGCATCCTTTCTTCTACCCTCTCTTCTCGGCTCACGCGTATTCTGGATAACCGTTTTAATATCTTTTATTCCCTTCGGCATAGTAAATTATTTTTTAACTTCGCTTCCGGTGGTACGATATAATCCGAATGCGATTTGGGGATTAAGAGTAACAACTATTCCGGTTGAGGACTTTTTTTATTCTTTCTCAATGGTTTCATTTTATATTTTATTTTATATCCTAGCTGAAGAAAAGTATAGAATGAAAAGGCTTATATTCAATGAGGAGTAATAAAAACATAGGAATTATAGGTGCCGGGTTAGGAGGCATGTCTGCGGCTGTAATGCTTGCGTCTGAAGGTTATCAGGTAGATGTATACGAAGCTTCTTCTTCTCCCGGAGGGAAGGCCGGATGCTTATCTCTTGATGGCTTTACCTTCGATACAGGCCCATCGCTTTTAACAATGCCTTTTGTTCTGTCGGGACTTTTTGAAGAAGCCGGGGAATCATTAGACGATTATCTCGAGCTCATACCTCTTGATATCATTTGCAGGTATTTTTATAACGACGGGACAGTAATTAATGCATATTCCGACGCAGATAAATTTTCCTCCGAAATATCTCTTAAGACAGAAGACAGCGCCGGAAGCGTTCATAGATATTTAGAATACTCAAAAAAAATCTTTGAGTTAACCGCGGATTTATTTCTTTTTAATTCTCCGTCGAAAATATCTACATATCTTAATAGAAAAGCGCTTAAGGCTTTACTGAATATCCGCAGCATTGATCCCTTCCGGACAATACATTCCGCAAACTCACATTTCTTTAAAGACAAAAGAACTATTCAGCTGTTCGATAGGTACGCAACCTACAACGGATCCGATCCTTTTAAGGCTCCGGCAACTCTTAATATTATTCCGCATGTTGAGTACGGATTAGGCTCTTTCTATGCGAAAGGCGGAATGCGCGCAGTTACCTCAGCATTAAAAAAATTAGCCGATAAAAAAGGAGTTAATTTTATATTCGATACTCCCGTTGAAGAAATATTAATATCTTCATCTCAAGCTGCCGGCATACGAACCGCATCTTCAGAATATCATTATAATTATATCATCTCTAACTCCGATGTTAATTTTACTTACTCCCGCCTTCTGGATAAAAACAAAGGCTTCACGAATAATGCTGCAAAAGCAGAACCTTCCCTATCTGCGATGGTTTTCTATTGGGGAGTTGAAGGAAATCATGACGAGCTCACTGTACACAACATTCTCTTCTCGTCTGATTACCGCAGCGAGTTTGAAGATTTGTTTTCCAAAAAAATTAAGCCGGATGATCCTACAGTTTATAGTTATATATCATGCAAGTTTAATAAGGACGATGCGCCGAACGGTTATGAAAATTGGTTTGTTATGGTTAACGCTCCTTGTATCTCGGGACAGAATTGGGAAGATGAAATAATTCGCACTCGAAAAAATGTAATTAAAAAAATTAAAGGCATAACCGGAATCAGCCTAACTGAAAGGATAAAAACTGAGAGCGTTCTCTCGCCCCCACTTCTTGAGAGAAAAACCGGAAGTTATCGCGGCAGCATTTACGGTATTTCATCTAACAACAGGTTCGGTGCTTTTCTAAGACACCCCAATGAGTCTAAAAGTATTAGAAATTTATTCTTCTGCGGGGGCAGTGTTCATCCCGGCGGCGGTATACCTCTCGTTTTGCTTTCTGGCAAAATAGCCGCCAATCTAATCATAAAGGAAACAGCATCTTTTGATATGAGCAGAACAATTAATGATTAAAGCCGAACATAAATATTGGGCTGAACTGCCTTTCCGCATTTATATTGATCATCTACTGAAAAAACAGTTCGGCCGTTTTATATTAATTAACTCTTTCCCGAAGATTTCGTCAGGTGACGGTCTTTTAATTACTCCTAACCATTTCAGCTGGTGGGATGGATTTTTTATAGATTTTGCTCTACGCAAATTGTCGAACAGGAAAATTTACCTGATGATGCTCGAACGCCAGCTAAACAAGTATTGGTTCTTCAGGAAAGTAGGCGCATTTTCTGTCGATGCCGGTAATCCGAAGTCGGCAGCATCTTCTTTAAGGTACGCGCGCAAAATAATTTCAGATCCCGGAAATGTTCTCATCGTATATCCTCAGGGAGAACTTGTACCATACGGAAGGTATCCCTTTCATTTAAAACATGGTATCGGCGCAATTGTAAGAGATACAAAAATTAATATAAAAATTCTCCCGGCAGCATTTAAGATCAATTACGGAGATGATAAAAAGCCATTTGTATCAGCAAGATTCGGAAATGTGATTTCCCCGGAGGTACTTCTCAATGATTTTAATTATTACGCAAAAGAGTTTGAAAATAATGTAAAGGATTTGGATAAATCTGATTACAGCCAAACATACACAAATCTTTTTGAACGATGATTTTTTTATTTTTCAGCGGCTTTTGTTTAACCATAATTACGTCGGTAATAATTTATAATTATTTTACCGCTCCGGTATTAGTACCAGCGAAGTTAAGTTCAGACAACCAGCCTTTGCTCTCCGTATTAATTCCCGCCCGTAACGAAGAAGCAAACATAGCAGGTACATTGTCAAAAGCTCTTAAGCAGGATTATAATAACTTTGAGGTAATTGTACTTGACGATCAGTCAACCGACCGTACAGCGCAAATTGTGGTTTCGTTTACTGAGAACAATAAGGATCTAAAGTTAATAAGGGGAAAGTCCCTTCCGGGAGGCTGGCTCGGTAAAAACTGGGCTTGCCATCAGCTTTCTCTAAAAGCCCGCGGAGAGTTTTTACTTTTTCTTGATGCCGATGTTGCATTATCCCCGCAAGCTCTCTCATCGGCAATTGCAGTATTAAACAAATACAATGCCGCACTGCTCTCGGTTTTCCCTTCCCAGAAATTTCATTCCTTTGGCGAAATATTAGTTGTTCCGCTTATGAACTGGCTTCTTCTCTCGTTCCTTCCTTTAAAAAAGGTGTATGAATCTACCGACAAATCTTTTACAGCTGCTAACGGACAGTTTATGTTGTGGCGGAAACGGGCTTACAATTCACTCGGCGGGCATTATGCCGTTGCTGACAAGGTTGTTGAAGACATGGAAATTGCGAGACTGGCAAAGAAAAACGGCCACAAGATCATTACTTTACTCGGCGGATCTCTTGTGTCATGCAGAATGTACCGTGGTTTTAAAAGCGCTTTCCTGGGTTTCTCAAAGAATTTTTTCCCGGGCTTTAATATAGGACCGGCAAAGTTTACTGCGCTGGCGGTTATCCTTTTTACACTTTTTTTTGTTCCATATTTACTAGTCTTTGTAAACTCGTACTATATTTTTGTAATCCTAATTATTCTTGCCGAAAGAGTATTAATATCTGCGCTAAGCAGACAAAATGTTTTATTGAATCTCATTCTTCATCCGTTCCAATTGTTAGTGCTGCCGTTTTTAGCTTTGAATTCAGTCATCTCTACTTATAAAAGGGACATAGTTTGGAAAGGGAGAAAACTATAAAACGCACGATAATAATTTTTATTTATATTGTTTATGCAGTGGGACTGGCCGGCCATTTGATAAATCCTTTAAAGCCGCTCATCATAAACACAACACCGTTTGCTCTTCTGGCGACAGGATCGTCAGTACTTTATTCATTATATAGAGAAGCTGGCAAGAGACTTCTGCTGACATGCATAACTGTTTTTCTAATAACTTTTCTAGTTGAAGTAGCAGGCGTTAAAACTGGATTTATCTTCGGGCACTATATTTACGGCAGTACGCTTGGGATAAAAATTTTCGGTGTCCCTTTACTCATAGGATTTAAC
>JBJKTB010000539.1:0-10119 GCA_046703345.1 Ignavibacteriaceae bacterium | reverse complement strand
AATAAATAGAGTCAAAAGAATAATAACTCAGCTTAAGGAACACGGCAAAGTCGACCGCAATTTCGATATAGGCCTCAAAATACAGCCCGTCGACCAGGGAATAGCTAATTATTATAAGCTGCAGAGCACCCGGGGAGTTATAGTTGTACAGGTTCTGCCCGGCACTCCGGCTGAAAAAGCAGGAATAAAAGAAGGCGATATCATCCGTAGGGTAAACGACTATCAGATAACCGACGAGCAGACTCTTGTAGGCGTTTTCCAGCTCTTTACAACCGGCGATACTATTACTCTGCATATTTTAAGAAACAACAAAATGATAACAAAACAAATGACGCTGGAGAAATCTAAATGATTGACAGATATACTCTCCCCGAAATGGGGAAAATTTGGCAGGACGAGTTCAAGTATAATACCTGGCTTAAAATCGAAATACTGGCATGTGAAGCAAGAAGCAGTATGGGCGATATACCCCAAGCCGATGTTGATGTAATAAAGTCCAAAGCTAAGTTTGATGTTAAACGTGTTCTGGAGATAGAAGAAACAACTAAACATGACGTTATAGCTTTTCTTACAAATGTTGCCGAGTATGTAGGCCCGGAATCCCGTCATATTCATTACGGAATGACATCTTCCGATATTCTCGACACGACTCTCTCCTACCCTACCAGTTGAAAACTGCCGGAGAACTTCTTTTAAAGCGGTTGGAGGAACTAAAAGCGGCGCTTAAAGTAAGAGCGCTTGAGCATAAAAGAACTGTATGCGTCGGCCGCTCGCACGGTATACACGCCGAACCTACAACTATGGGATTAAAGTTCGCTCTCTGGTATGAGGAAACAAAACGCAATATAGAACGCCTTAAAAGCGCCGTCGAAACTATCAGCGTTGGGCAGATTTCCGGCGCCGTAGGAACTTTCGAACATCTTTCACCAAAAGTGGAAGAGTATGTATGCCAGAAAATGGGTTTGAAGCCGGCTCCAGTTTCCACCCAGGTTATTCAGCGCGACAGGCATGCTCATTTTATGACGGCTCTCGCCGTTACGGGTTCTACTCTTGAAAAGATAGCGATCGAAATCAGGCATCTTCAGAGAACTGAAGTTCTGGAAGCCGAAGAGTATTTTTCAAAGGGACAAAAAGGTTCTTCAGCAATGCCCCATAAGAGAAACCCTATCGTAAGCGAAAGGATCACCGGGCTGGCGAGAGTGCTTAGAAGCAATTCGATGGCCGCGCTTGAGAATGTGGCACTCTGGCATGAAAGGGATATATCGCACTCTTCGGTTGAGAGGATTGTTGTTCCCGACAGCTGCATCGCGCTCGACTATATGCTTGATCTTGCGGTTAAACTTGTTAAGAATCTGCTTATCTATCCGGAGAATATGATTAAAAATCTTAATCTTACTCGCGGACTGGTTTTCTCACAGACTGTACTCTTAAAGCTTGTAAATAAAGGGGCCTCCAGAGAAGATGCTTACAAGATGGTTCAAACAGCGGCTATGGATGTGTGGGCCGATAAATCGAAAAATCTTCTCAGCGAACTCCTAAAGTCCAATGAAATCTTATCTTATCTAAAAGAAGACGAACTCACCGAGATTTTTGATACCGATAAAATGCTTAAGAATATTGACTATATATTTGCCCGCAGCGTAGAGGCTGATTAGGAATTATTTCCAAATTAAATCACATCGCGGTGCCGGATAATTTTTCGGCATCGCAATTTATTAGGATTTTTGTTATATAGCCACTGCGGTTCTAGTCTGAAATATCCAATACTCGTTTAACTTTTCCGATTACTGAAGTAGAATAATATTTAATAATTCAACGGGAGATTCATATGAAGAAAATGATCTTGCTGACATCAGTGTTTATTATTCTGCTTGTACCTTTAATCCTTTTTTCCCAGCAGAAGCCTAAAAATGAGCTTAAGCCTGGAATGAAAGCGCCTGATTTCCTTCTGCACGACGCTTACGGCAAGGTATACCGGCTTTCCGAATATACCGGGAAATCTCCCGTGGTTATTTACTTCTATCCTAAAGCCGGCACACCGGGCTGCACTAAGGAAGCCTGCGGCATAAGGGATATATGGAGTAAATTTAAAAAGAATAAGATTCAGGTTTTAGGAATAAGCGTGGACGGTAAAAAAGATATCTTGGCTTTTATAGATAAATATAAGCTCAACTTCCCTCTTCTTTCCGACTCTTCGAAGAATGTTTCTAAGCTGTACGGCGTTTATCAGAAGAACGGTTACGATAAAAGAGTTACCTTTATCGTCAATAAAAAAAGAATTATAACCAAAATTATAAACGTTACTAACATTGACGACCACGCGCAGGAAGTTTTCAGCCTGGCGTACAAGTTAAAATAATTAATATCTGCGCAATGTTTCAATAAGATTGAAGATGCCGGATACATGAAACGGCATTCAGGATAACGGATTATGCAGCATGTTGCTTAATTAATCCGGCATCCTGAATCTTGTAGCCTGCATCTTGTATTTACTGCATTTTTTCCAGATCCTCAAAACTGATATCCATCAGATCAAATTTCTTCCAGTCATGGTAATCGTAATGCCACCACTCTCCGGGATAATTATCGAAACCGTATTTTGCCATTACTCCTATCAGAAGATCTCTGTTCTTAAGAACATCTGGAGGAAGATTTATATAACCAGAGTGTGCTTTTTCGGCAAAAGAATCGAAGCCGGTCGGCATCTTCAATTCCTTTCCGGTCCCAGCATCAATTAATGTTAAGTCAACCGCGCATCCCCTGTTATGCCTGGAACCTGTCCACGCAGAAGCAACATAAACCGTATCTTTAACTTTATTGTAGAATTTTACCGTAGCGCTGTAAGGTCTGTATCCGTCAAATATCTTCAACGACAATCCCATTATGTTCAATTCGCGCACTACGTTTTTTAAAGCTTCGGCGGCTGGCTCTCTTAAGAATGCTCTAGCTGAATTGTAAACAGGCTCTCCCAGAAAATTGTTCTTGGTAGCGTATCTTATATCGAGCCTAATACCAGGAATTAATTCTTTCAGATCTATAAGTGCTTTGCTGCTGTCTTTATTTACTGAAGCTTTATACTCTGAAATGTCTGATACGACATATAATCCATATTTATTTTTCTTTAATTCCTGAGAATAGCACAAAGTTGTTAGGAAAAGCAGAGAAATTAAAAAAATTCTGGTACTGCCAGTTTTCATTTGAACTCCTTTTGTTAATGAACGTCTAAAAAGGTAATAAGTCCCGAATCACAAATTATTGAACGTTTTGCTGGTAATTTTCATTCGATATAAATTATTATAATATTGCGTATGAATTTATCATTATTTATACATTCTATTAAAGGATTTGCTTGCCTAATTACTTAAAGTGGGGTAAAAAATCAATTTTTTTCGTAAGTAACAATTCGTAACTTTATAAAGTTTACCATTTTTAATCATTAAAATGAAAAAATCCACGAGCAACCTAATGAAAAAACTTTTTGTATTAGTTATTCTAATAGCCGCAGCGAATATATTTTTAGCCAAATCGATTGATTACGACTCGTTGTTTTCATCCGGTAAAGATAGTACGGTAGTTCTTCATCCGGAGAATTATATGAAGACTGAGGATGAAATAATTACCACTATTCTGCAGCGATATCATTACAGGAAATTCCAGCTTAATGACTCCCTCTCAAATGTAATTTTCAACAGATATCTGAAAGCGCTGGATTATAACAGAAGTTATTTTCTCGCCTCAGATATCGATTCGTTCGATCAGTACCGCTACCAGCTGGATAACGATCTGAAAGACGGCGATCTTCATCCTGCTTATAAAATATTTAATGTGTTTCTCCAAAGAGTAAACGAACGTATCGACTACGCCGATTCTCTTCTGAATAAAGGCTTCGACTTCAATAAAGATGAGAAGATGCTAGTAAACCGGGACGATCAGCCTTGGGCTAAATCTACGGCAGAGCTGGATGAGATATGGCGTCAGAGAGTAAAAAACGACGCCTTGAACCTTATTCTTGCAGGCAAGAAATGGGATGCCGCGAAGGAAACACTGCAGAAAAGATATGAGAACCTTAGACGCGCTATTTCTCAATATAAGAGCGAAGATGTCTTCCAGCTTTTTGAGAACGCCTTTACTGAGGCGCTGGATCCGCACACAAATTATATGTCCCCAAGTACGTCCGATAACTTTAAAATTGATATGAGCCGCTCGCTTGAAGGCATTGGCGCCCAGCTTCAAACCGAGGATGACTATACAAAGGTTGTTGAAATTATTCCCGGCGGGCCTGCATTTAAAAGCAAACTGCTTCACAGAGGCGATAAAATCATAGGCGTTGCCCAGGGAAAAGACGGTCAAATGGTAGATGTAATCGGCTGGAGAATTACCGACGTTGTGCAGCTTATCAGAGGTCCTAAAGGAAGCATTGTACGCCTTCAGATTATTCCTGCCAGCGAAGGTGTAAACGCGCCGCCGAAAGAAATTACTCTTGTGAGGGATAAGATAAAACTCGAAGAGCAGTCGGCTAAAGATAAAACTCTTAATATCAAAAACGACGGCAAGCATTATAAGTTTGGTGTTATAAATATCCCGGCGTTTTATGTGGATTTCGATGCCGAACAGCGCGGCGAAAAAGATTATAAAAGCACTACTCGAGACGTAAAGAAACTTGTTGACGGACTAAAGAAACAAAACGTTGACGGCATTATAATCGATCTGAGAAACAACGGTGGCGGTTCGCTGGAAGAGGCAATAAAACTTACAGGATTATTCATTAAGAAAGGTCCTGTAGTTCAGGTTAAAAGCTCCGACGGTATTGTAAGAGTTGAAGATGACCCGGACTCCTCTATAGATTATTCAGGTCCCCTCGTGGTGCTTGTGAATAGGTTCAGCGCCTCGGCTTCTGAAATTTTCTCCGCCGCTATTCAGGATTACGGCAGAGGCTTGATTATTGGCGAACAAACTTACGGTAAAGGCACTGTACAAAATCTTATAGATCTTAACCGTATAATACGAAACTCAGATCATAAACTCGGACAAGTAAAGCTTACGATAGCTAAGTTCTACAGAATTAACGGCGAGAGTACTCAGCATCTCGGCGTGATTCCGGATATTCAATTTCCTACAACCATAGATCCGAAAGAATACGGTGAAAGCGCCGAACCGAGCTCTCTTCCCTGGGATCAGATTGATTCCACGAAATATGTTATGTTTGGTAATATTAAAAAATACGTTCCTGAGCTTCTGAAGCTGCATGATAAAAGAATTGACGGCAAGGATCCTGACTGGGCAGAATATATGGACGAAGTTAAGGAATATCAAAAAGAACATGCTAAAAAGTATATTTCGCTTAACGAAGCCGTCCGGAAAAAAGAATATGACGAACAGGAAGAAAGAAAATTTGAGCGCGAGAATGCAAGAAGAAAAAGCCTGGGAATTAAATTGTTGAAGAAAGGTGAAGTTCCTGATACAGCAGATGAACCTAATTATGATCCGCTGTTGGACGAAACCGGACTTATTCTGGCTGATTATATTTCACTTATAGGATGATCGGATTTAATTTTAATTAAAAAGGTCAAGCGCAATGCTTGACCTTTTTTAGTTTATGCGGAAAGTCTGCTTAAAAGCTTTCGTTTTACTAAGGGAAGAATAGTTTCGTATATAGGAAACTCAAGATCTGTTCTGCAGTAATATGCGGCAGTATCGTCTTTTTCTGCATATTTTTTTAGAATAGACTGCTTTACCCCTTCCAGACTGCTTGTAAAAATTGGCAGTTTATCGAATTGAACAAATTTTGTTTTGAGCGAATAAAACGGTTTGCTGCCTCCGTAATACACCGGGCATTCGAATCTCAATATCTGTAAATTAGAATTAATGTTGTCAGGAATAAACAAATAACCGTGATCTTTAAACTCAGGCATCTTTCCGATTTCGATTATATTGATATTCGCTTCAGCAAAATCGTATATTATGTATGCTTCATCAATAAGTTCTCTTAAAATAGGCAGTGCCCATTTAATAAGATCATAAAAATAATCATTCTTTACTGCCGGCTTATCTACAATTTCAACAATTATACTTTTATCGTTCATTTTCCCTGTTTTAATGCTCTTAGGAAGATGAACTGTGCTCCCGTTTTTCTTTTCGTAAATTTCTTCCAGCTGCGAAGAAAGATAAACTATCTCTGCGAGAGACGGATATAATTTGTACCGTCTGAACTCGTTTCTATAAGCTTTAATTCCGGCCAAGATTTTATATTGGTTTATCTCAATATCTTTGTCGGATGCAATAAAGGAATTTAATTGCAATTGTTTCATATACCCCCCCAGGTATTAGTAAAACGTGAAAATCAAATACCATACCATAATTAATCGCTGCTTTCGACTAAAATTTAGCGATGAAATTTTTTAAAATGAGATCGGATTATCAAAATGGGAAGGGGAAAATCGACTCCCATAAAATTGTTGAGTTGAAATTACTAAATATTAATATTACAATCAATTACGATCGCAAATTAAGCAAAAGGATAGGTAATTATATATATAGTAAACACTTAGCTTTACTGTTTAAAGATAAAGCTAAGTGTTTTTGATCATGCAATTAATTAGATGTCGAATTTGATACCCTGAGCAAGCGGCAGCTGCGTACCGTAATTAATCGTGTTGGTTTGCCTTCTCATGTATGCTTTCCAAGCATCTGATCCGGATTCCCTTCCGCCGCCTGTCTCTTTTTCACCGCCGAATGCTCCGCCTATTTCCGCACCGGATGTGCCGATGTTTACGTTTGCTATTCCGCAGTCTGAACCTTCAGCTGAAAGGAACGTCTCGGCTTCCCTAAGATTATTCGTAAAGATAGATGATGAGAGTCCCTGTACAACGCCGTTATGCAGGCTTATTGCATTTTTAACATCACCGGAATATTTTATCAAATATAAAATCGGTGCGAATGTTTCTTCCTGGACTATCTCGTAGCTGTTCTCCGCTTCGGCTATAACAGGAGTAATGTAGCAGCCGGATTCGTATACTTTTCCGTTCAGCACTTCGCCGCCGGAAATTACTTTCCCTCCTTCTTTCTTCAATTTTTCGATCGCGTCGAGGAACATCTTAACGGCATCTTTATCTATCAATGGACCAACATGATTCTTCTCGTCCAACGGATCGCCGATCTTTAAACTTGAATACGCTTTCACCAGCGATTCCTTCACCTTATCGTAAACCGACTCATGAATTATCAATCTTCTCGTAGTAGTGCAGCGCTGTCCGGCAGTTCCTACCGCACCGAATACGATTGCCGGGATAGCCATTTTAAGATCGGCATCAGGAGTAATTATGATCGCGTTATTCCCGCCGAGTTCAAGAATCGCTTTGCCGAATCTTCTTGCTATAACTTCTCCTGCGTGCTTTCCTACTTTGGTTGAACCAGTCAGAGAAACAAGCGGTACACGTTTGTCGTTCAGCAGCCTTTCTCCAATCGTAGATCCTCTGCCTATTACTAAAGAAAATATTCCTTCCGGAAGATTGTTTTCCTTAATTACTTCTGCTATGATGTTCTGAGTGGCGATGGCAGAAAGCGGTACCTTTGATGACGGCTTCCATAAGTTTACGTCGCCGCAAACCGCAGCCAGCATTGCGTTCCATGAATAAACCGCTACGGGAAAATTAAACGCGGAAATTATTCCAACCGTTCCAAGCGGATGATATTGATCGTACATTCGGTGATTCGGTCTTTCGGAAGCCATAGTAAATCCGTAAAGCTGCCTGGCCTGTCCAACCGCTAAATCGCATATGTCTATCATCTCCTGAACCTCGCCTAGTCCCTCCTGGAGTGATTTTCCCATCTCGTAAGAAACCAGTCTTCCGAGATACGGTTTGTATTCTCTGAGTTTTAAGCCGATCTGCCGTACAATTTCTCCTCGTTTGGGGGCCGGGACGGTTCTCCAGTAAATAAAAGCCTCTTCCGCCTGCTTCATTATCTTGTCATAATCCTCTTCAGATGCCTGATAAACGGATGCTATGAATTTTCCGTCGGTAGGCGAGTAAATTTTAAGTTCTCCCTGATCCGTCGTTTCATTCCATTTGGTTCCGGTGGAGGATCCGAAATTTTTTTCTTTAATCCCCAGTTTCTTTAGAAATTCCATTTTTCGCTCCTTGGATTTATTGGTGGTTAACTTTTGTTAAAATTGATTTTATGGTAATCTGCCTCATCTTGTTTTCAATATCTACCTGCACATCCGCAAATAGGTCTAAGAAATAATTGTTAAGCCTCGAGTTGATATCAGCTTCCGCCGAGCTGTTTTGGGATGTATTAAGATCGAAAGCTTTTCTGTCTTCTATAGCGCAGTAAATCTCCTGAAGATGCAGCACCGAAGGATCTTTCTTCAGTAAAAATCCACCCGCTGCGCCGTAGCTGCTCTCTATTATTCCGCTCTTTACAAGAAGCGAAAATATTTTTCTTAATTTGGAAGCGTTTGCGCCGATATGTTCCGATATTTCTGCGCTTGTCCTAGGTTCGGGGGCGGCTTCTGCCAGATAGCATATTGCTTTCACCGCAGTAGATAATTTTGTAGATGCAGACATAATTCTTTTATTTGTTACAGTAAGTGTAACAAATAATTATTCAAAAAGCAATTATTCAAATATTCTCGGTCTTCTCCGATAGTTATATTGATTGTAAATTGGAACGAATTTTACTAAATTGCAAACAAGTAAATTTTAATTCAATCATGTTAAAGTTTAAAAATTTCACCGAAATCACCGGTTTTAAGAGCTTGCGCAGCTACCTCGTTTCCCGCTTCGAAAACGTTTTCTAATTATTATACCTCGTTCAAACATCAATTTAACTAATAATCTTTTTAGGGACTTTTAAATCTATTAGTTCCGGCTATTAATCTGATTTTACGGAGGTATAATTATGAACACCAGTTATTCAAACAACGAAAATCAAATTATGTCTGCTTACGGTGAGGTAAAACCTGAAGAAGTGAGAGATATACTCAGCAAAGTAATGCTTACCGACGGAGTTGAATTTATACTTGATCTGGAGAAGAGCAATGGCGCCCGTATTGTCGATGCGCGCAACGGCGATGTATATCTCGATTTCTTCACCTTCTTCGCCTCTTCAGCGCTCGGAATGAATCATCCTAAAATAAATAACGAAAAAGTAAAAAGTGAATTGGCACTTGCCGCCGTAAACAAGCCGTCAAATTCAGATATTTATACGACTCAGATGGCTGAGTTTGTTGAGACTTTTGCACGAGTGGCAAAGCCCGATTATATGAAGCATCTCTTCTTTATCTCAGGCGGAGCTCTCGCTGTCGAGAACGGTCTTAAAGTTGCATTCGACTGGAAGGTTCAGAAGAATTTCCTTAAAGGATACAAAGAAGAGAAAGGCCACCAGGTTCTTCACTTTAAACAGGCATTCCACGGCAGAAGCGGATATACTCTTTCGCTTACGAATACCGAACCGAACAAAATAAAATATTTTCCTAAATTTAACTGGCCTAGAGTTACCAATCCGAAAATTAAGTTTCCGCTAGATGAAAATCTGGATGAAGTAATTAAGCTGGAGAATCAGGCGATTGCCGAGATAAATGAAGCCATCAAAAATAATCCTGATGATAAAGCGGTTATCTTAATTGAGCCGGTTCAGGGAGAAGGCGGAGACAACTTCTTCAGAAAAGAATTTTTCCAGAAACTTAGAGAAATCGCGGACAAAAATGATATACTGCTTATGTTCGATGAAGTGCAGTCCGGCTTCGGATTAACCGGAAAGTTCTGGGCGTCGGATTACTACGTAAGACCGGATATTATCTCTTTCGGCAAGAAAGCGCAGGTTTGCGGAATCATGGTTAGCGATCGAATTGACGATATTCCGGAAAACTGTTTCCGTAAATCAAGCCGTATCAACTCTACCTGGGGCGCGAATCTTATTGATATGGTACGTTCTAAATATATAATGAACGTAATTGAAGAAGAACATCTGGTAGAGAACGCAGCCGCACAGGGAAAATATCTTCTGCAGAATCTAACTGAAATTCAGAATGAGTTCCCGAACTTAATCAGCGGAGCAAGAGGACTGGGGCTGATGTGCTCATTCGACTTCCCTACCCGCGAGCTTAGAGAAGAATTC
>JBJKTB010000538.1:0-5948 GCA_046703345.1 Ignavibacteriaceae bacterium | reverse complement strand
TTCCGATTAAGAACAAATGAATTAACACAGCGATGGTCATCCCCATCGTGAAGTTTTTAGGGTACAACCGCTTCAGCTCGAAGGCACCGTATTCAACCTGATTATTGTCCATTGCCATTGTGTTGTTTGTCATTTTAAACTTCCTCTTTTAGGATGATGCCTGTGATAATAATTTTGAATCGGTATCAGTCATCGGAGCAATCGAGAACCTCTGCAAGTTAGCCAAGTTCAATTTGTCGATTACATCAACCATCATGTGGTACTTGCTTTTCCTGTCGAACTTAAGCAGAATAACCAGTTTCGGATTAGCTTTTTCCTGATTCTCGAAAAAGGTTTTCAGCTGGTAGAAGTCGATAGGCTTCGGTTTTTCAGTTCCGCTGCTGTAATACACGCTGTCGTTCTGATCTACGAACATAGTTAATAAGTTAGACTCCGCAATATCAATCTTCGTCTGGTTATTGGGAGGAAGGTTAATTTCCAGAGTCTGCTGTTTTCTCATTACGGTTGTGAGCATGAAGAAAGTCAACAATAAGAAAGCCACGTCAACAAGGGGAGTCATGTCTATCCTGACACCCATTCTTCTTTTGTTATGTTTACTCTTATGTCGTGAACTTCCGCCGCTCTCGCCGCCAACATCTGCACCGGCCATTTTAAATTCCTCTCGTTTTTTAGTGTTGTGCTAAATTGGTTATCATTGCAAATCTGGTAATTTGAGTTTTTTGTAATATATTCATTACATCTTCAATAACTCCGTAATCGGCGTCGACGTCGCCCTTGATTACAGTCCTCAATTGGGGATTGGCGATACGGGCCTGAATGAGAAGATCGGCCAGGTTGTCAAGTTTAACCGGCACGTCTTTTACCAGTTTGGCGCCCTGCCCGAACAATCTTTCCATCAATCCCTGGCCGTCTACGCCCATGTAAATGTTTCCCTCTTTGTTAACGTAAATAGTCATTACGTTAGAATCGGGAAGCTTTATAGCCGAGTGAGACGTCGGAACTTCAATCTTTACGTCTTCAGGCGGCTGGAACTGAGTTGTCATCATGAAGAATGTAAGAAGCAGGAATGCAACGTCTACCAGGGGCGTCATATCTATCCTAACGCTTACTCTTCTTTTTTTAATCTTTGGCATTTTAGGGCCCCGTTATTTCGATTTAAGAATTTGAATTACGTTATAGCTGGCTTCGTCAACCGAATAAGTAAAACTGTCTACTTTATTAACAAAGAAGTTGTACGCTACGATACCCATAATAGCTGTTATAAGTCCGCCGGCGGTGTTAATAAGCGCCTCGGAAATACCTATAGCGAGCTGAATAGCATCCGGAGCACCGGCTCTTGCAAGCGCGCTGAACGCCCTGATCATACCTACTACCGTACCGAGAAGACCAACCATCGTTGCGATAGACGCGATAGTTGAAAGCGCGATAAGGTTCTTTTCCAATAACGGTGTCTCAAGCATAGTGGCTTCTTCTACCGCTCTCTGAACTTCCTGAAGCTGTTTCTCAGCCTCAACATGTTTATCCTTCGCGTTCAATTCTTTATATCTGGTTAAGGACGCCTTAATAACGTTTGCAACCGAACCTCTCTGGTTATCGCAAGCTTCGATAGCGGCATCATATTCGCTGTTATCCAAGTGGGTGATTACGTCTTTAAAGAAATTCGCGGTAGATCTCTTGCCGCCAGCTTTTTTCAATGAGAAGATTCTCTCGAATATGATGGCAACGTCCATAATTGAAAGCATAAGAAGTAAAACTACAAGGGGACCGCCGGTATAAATAGTACCTAATAAACTCTGCGGCTGGGTACGTCCTACACCGTCCACAAAATTTTGAGGATTACCGAATACGTACATGTAAATAGCTAAAGCTATTCCAAAAGCAATGATTGTTAAGATTGTGATAAACACAGACTGTTTCATGGGTTGTATTTCTCCATTATTATTTGAATAATGTTTATTAATTAGTTAACCGGTTAAGCAAACACAAACCCTGTGCCGTTTAAAGTTTATGCATTAAAATTTTATAATAATTCGATTTTTATTCAAAAACATAGCGATTAAACGCTTTATGAGGGAAAATTATGAATGAGGAGATTATGTTTTCGTTTCAAAATGAAATGCCGGCGGCTAACTGAATAAATTCAAACGTCTTACAGCGATTTCAAAATGAAATCACGAATTTTTCGGCTTTTTCAAAATGAAATAGCGGGCGTTAAATCTTGTATTCTTTGCGTTTACGCCATAATGTGGTGAGCGAGATGCCTAGTATCTGAGCGGCGTCTTTGGGATTCGGATGCTTCTTCATTATCTCGATGATGTAGTTCTTCTCAATTTCGTCTAGCGTAGGCATAAGCGAGCTGAACTGCTTCTCGTTTCCCTGGAAAATTTCCTTCGGCAGGTATTCCGGTTTTATCTCATTGTCCTTTGCCAATACAATCGCGCGGTTGATTACGTTCTCAAGCTCTCTTATGTTGCCGGGCCATATGTAGTCATTTAACAGCTTCAGCGCCTCCGGAGAAATATGCATCGGTACGTCGGGGGAGTATTTCTTAAGAAAATATTCAGAGAGCTGCGGAATGTCCTCGCGCCTTTCGCGCAGGGGAGGGAGCTTTATCCTTACGCCGCTCAGCCTGTAATAGAAATCCTCCCTGAGCTCGCCGTTCTTTATATCCTCGTCTATATTTCTGTTTGTAGCGCTGATGATGCGTACGTTTATCTTTCTTGTGATGCTTTCCCCGACGCGCTCAAACTCCATGCTCTGCAGAAAGCGCAGCAGCTTCACCTGCATGGATTTTGAAAGTTCACCGACTTCGTCAAGGAAAACCGTGCCCTGGTCGCCCATCTCGAACCGCCCGATCCTGTCTTTCATCGCGCCGGTGTATGATCCTTTTATATGGCCGAATACTTCGCTCTCGAATAGGCTCTCGGGTATGGCCGAGCAGTTTACAGCTACAAACGGGCTGGCGCTTCTCCTGCTGTTCGAATGTATAAACCTCGCGAGCATTTCTTTGCCGGTTCCGCTTTCGCCTTCTATCAGCACGGGTATATCGCTCTCCGCGATGTCTTTGCTGAGCTTAAGTATTTCCCTCATCTGGAAGTTGTGCGAAATGATCTCGCCGCTTTCGAACTCCTGCTCAACCTGCGCTCGCAGTCCCTTTAATTCTTTTAAAAGAAGATGATGTTCGAACACTCTCTCGGCAAGATGAAGGAATTCTTTGTGCGTGAACGGCTTTGTAATATAATCGTACGCGCCGCCCTTTATAGCTTCCACAGCAGTCTCAATTGATCCGTGAGCCGTCATAAGCACAGAGGTTGTATCGGGAGAGATATTCTTTAGCTGGGCAAGCGTCTGAAGCCCGTCTATCGGCTCCATCTTCAGATCGATGAAAGCGATATCGAAATAAATTTCCTGTGCTCTCTTCAATGCGTCCATCGGGTTGCTGAATACCTCAGGCAGGAAGTTCTGGGAGCTTAAAGATAATTCTATTACCTTCAGGATGTTTACTTCGTCGTCAATTACTAGGACTTTACCTTTACTCATTTGTCCGAACCGGTATTGTAATTTCAAATCTGGTGCCGTGACCCGGCTTGCTCCACACGTTAATCGAGCCGTGGTGAAGCTCTATAATTTCTTTAGCAATCGTAAGTCCGAGCCCCACGCTGCCTGGCCTGCTTCCGCTGACCTGCACAAATTTATCAAAAATTTTATCAAGATATTCGGGATTTATGCCCGGCCCGTTGTCGGCTATAGTTATAAGCACCTGATCGCCCTTCAAAACAGCCGAAAGATTTATCTCTCCGCCTTTTTGAGTGAACTTAACCGAGTTGCCTATAAAATTACCGACTGCGGTCATCAGTACGTCGTGATCCGCGTATATCGGCGGGATATCTCCGTCGGTGGCGTAAGTCAGTTTTATTCCGTTTTCCTTTGACTGCAGGGAGAAAGATTTTACGCATTCTTTCAGGAACGAGCCCACGTCCATCGGTTCCGGGTGAAGCTTAATTCCTCCCGATTCAATGCGCGACAGCTCAAGTATGTCTTTTACCATCCTGTTCAAACGGTCGTAATCGTTTCTCATTGAGACGATAAGCTCTTTCTGCTTATCGTTAAGATCGCCGGCAACTCCGTCGCCTAAAATTCCTACAGCCATTCCCATAGAGGTTAAGGGAGTCTTAAGTTCGTGCGAAACCTTAGCGACGAATTCCGATTTTAATATATCCAGCTCCTTTAAGTTCGTAATATCGCTGAATACAACCAGAGTCGCCTTCACATCGCTGTCGGGAAGATTAATAACAGAGTAGCGAAGCTTAAAATATCTTATGTTCGCTTCAGTGTCCAGTATCCTGTAAACGTTTTCCTGATTGTCCTGCGTTGTATCGTCTACGAAGGATTTGATATTCGAATATACGGCTTCATCCTTAATTACCTCGTGCAGCTCTGTCTTCTCTGCTTCAACTCTCCCCAGCTCGTCGTTGAACGCTTTGTTGGCAAGCATTATCCTCAGCTGATCGTCAACCATAAGCACAGGATCGTTAATGCTCTCTATTATTATTTCCGATTTACGTTTTTCATAAAGCATCTTATTGATGTTGAGCTTTTCATATTTTTTCAGCCGCCCCACCATAGAATTAAATTCGTCGGCAAGTATGCCTATCTCGTCCGAGTTGCCGGTATCTATCACCTGGTCGAAATTGCCGGCGGCAATATGCTTAACCGTGCGCGTAAGCTGCTTAACCGGCTTTACTATAAACTCCGAGAATTTACTGCTGAACACGAGACTCAGCACCGTTCCGAGTATGGCAAGGAACAGCATTGTGAACGCGGCAATTCTGGTTATAGATTCAACCCTCTCTTCCGCGCGCTTTATGAAGTTATGGTTTGTTTCGAAGAGCATGTAGCACTGGCTCTTCAATCCGGAAATCAGGCCTATCGCCCGCGAGTACTCCGCCTCGTGATCGGAGCTCTTCGGATAAACCATCGGAGTGTTCATTAGGAAGTTTATCTCATTTAAAAATACCCTGTACTGGTCATTAAGGCTGTCGAGTATTGCAATTTCGTCCTTCGTGTAGGCCGCTGTCCGCGCCTTTTCAAACCAGAAGAAGAAGTCCTGCTTTGCCGTATCAACTATCGTTTCGCCTTTTCTAGTGTTCTCGCCGCTGAATATAAGGAACAGTCCGTTTACCTGGTTGTCGAGCGATCTTACCATGTTGTCGGCAGCGACAATGCTGGAATAATTCTGAACTATTATCGCTCTGAAAGACTCGTTAAGCTGATTAAAATTGTAAAGGCTCCATATCATTACGCAGATCATAATGAAGATAACTATGATGTAGCCGGTGAGAATCTTAGCTCGAAGTGTGGTAAATAAGCTCCTGAACATACTTCTTCTTAATTTTTACAGAGAATAAATAATTAAAAATTATATAAAAACAAAACCTTATGAAAGGCGGAAGGAAGGTCGTCCTATAAAAAAAAGCACCCCGAAAGGTGCTTTAATTTATAGTTAGTTGGTTTTTATTTGTCCGGTATCTGCGGTATTCGTAATGCCGGTTTTTTAAAGTGCTTTTATCTTCTGCTGTATCTCTTCGATTTCTTTTTGAGCTTTGATCTTTTTGTAATAGCTCAGAGCCGCGGTGAAATTTGCCTTGCTTTCTTTCAGCTTGTCCATCTGCTGGTAAAGTACGCCGAGCTCCTGCGCGGATTCGGCGTAATTCAGCTCGTTGCTCAATTCCTTGTTTATTCTTAAGCTGGTAAGGAAATAGTTTTCCGCCGCATCGTAGTGTTTCAGGCTTCGCTGAATAATTCCCTTGATCTTATAGATATCGGCGATAGACAGCATGTCGTTTGTCTTATGGCAGATCTCAAGGGCTTTCTCCGAATAAGCCTCAGCCAGCATAAGATCGTTCAGCCTGGTGTATACGAAAGCTTTGCTTAAATAGGTAATGCCG
>JBJKTB010000537.1:0-16876 GCA_046703345.1 Ignavibacteriaceae bacterium | reverse complement strand
GTTATAGATACTGCCCACGGCCATTCGATGGGAGTTCTTAAAACAATTACAGAAGCAAGAAAGAAATTTAAGTATGAACAGTTAATTGCTGGAAATATAGGCACTTATGAGGCCGCACTTGACCTTGCGGCATGCGGAGTTGACGCAGTTAAGGTCGGAATCGGACCAGGTTCAATCTGTACAACAAGAATAGTTGCAGGCGTCGGAGTTCCACAAATTACTGCAGTCTCTGAAGTTTATAGGGCCGTAAAAAACAAAGGCATTCCTTTGATAGCCGACGGAGGCATTAAGCAAACCGGAGATGTACCCAAAGCAATAGCCGCGGGAGCAGATTCCGTAATGATCGGCGGCTTGTTTGCGGGAGTTGATGAGAGTCCGGGAGAGAAAATTTTATACGAAGGCAGAAGCTTTAAAATGTACCGAGGCATGGGATCTCTATCGGCGATGAGAAAAGGGAGCAAGGACCGCTACTTCCAAGATGCGGAGGATGATATTGCTAAGCTTGTTCCGGAAGGCGTTGAGGGACGAGTTCCTTATAAAGGCCCGCTTTCTGATACGGTTTATCAGATTACCGGAGGATTAAGAGCTGCCATGGGTTACTGCGGGGTAAAAAACATAAAAGAACTAAAGACCAAAGCTAAGTTTGTTAAAATAACTCTTGCCGGTCTAAAAGAAAGCCATCCGCATGACGTGATAATTACAAAGGAATCACCTAATTATCATTCCTAATTAATTGCATTATAATGCCGGAATAGATTATTTTGTGTACGGTGTTTTATGCTCAAACGGCTTTTTATAGTAACAAAAATTCTTAAAGCTGATGTATAAAGTTCTTGTCATTGCATATTATTTTCCCCCAATGGGACTAAGCGGCGTTCAGCGGACCCTGAAGTTTGTTAAGTACATGAAGAACTATAACTGGGAACCTACAGTACTTACCGCAGCCAACGCTGGCTATTATGCTCACGATACTTCTCTGCTTAAAGAAGCGGAGAGTTTATCGGTTAAGATCCTTAGAACTGGAGGCAACGATATAAACTCCCGGTTAGCTAAAAAGGGAACGGTTAAAATGCCGAGGGAAATTATTCGGAAAACCCTTAGCAGAGTGAGCAATACCTTCTTCATACCAGACAACAAAAAAGGATGGGCGAATAAGGCCCTTTTAAAAGCGAGCGAACTTCTTGCAAATGAGCATTTCGACCTTATATTTGTCAGCGCGCCTCCGTTTTCCTCTGTTAACATGGCTGTGCAGTTAAAGCAGAAATTCAATCTTCCTCTTATCGTTGATTACAGAGATCTATGGTTTGGTAACCAGTTCGCATTTTATCCGACTCCGTTCCACAAATATTTGCATAAGAGAATGGAGTATAGGGCTTTGAGGGCGGCAGATAAGATTATCGCAACCAACAGGAAAATGAAGGAGAAGATAATTAAACGCTACAAGTTCCTGACTTTTGAAGATATTTATATAATCCCGCATGGTTACGATCCGCAGGATATTGAATCTGTACAGCCGGAAAAGAAGGTAAATACCAAAATGTGGCTGACCTATTCAGGTATATTTTATGAATTTATTACTCCAAAATATTTTCTGAAGGCATTTAAAAAGTTAACAATTGAACGTCCTGATGTAGCCGCAAATATAGAGCTTCAATTTATAGGATTATTAAGGAGCGAAAACAGAAAATTAATTCGAAAATTGGAGCTTCAGGAGTTTGTAAAGGAGTTCGGGTATCTTAATCACAACGACGCTCTTGTAAAAATAATGGCCAGTGATGTATTGTGGCTGATGGTCGGCAGAGGAAGAAACGCGGATACGATATCGAGCGGAAAGCTTTACGAGTATTTTGGTACCAGAAAGCCGATAATTGCTTCTCTTCCTGAGGGAGCCCTAAAAACGGCAGCTTCTGAATATAAAGCTTCTTTCATTACCGATCCGGATGACATCGACGCAATAAAAGAAACAATTCTGAAAGTTTACGAACTTTATATATCAAATAATCTTCCGGCACCAGACGAAGAGTTCGTTGAGAAACACAGACGAGATTTCCTTACCGAACAGCTTACTAAGCAATTTCAATTTTTAGTGAAGGATGTGATTTGATGAATGTTTTATTGATCGGTTCCGGCGGGAGAGAACACGCGCTTGCTTTTAAAATTAAGGAAAGTAAAAAGCTAGGGAAGTTATTTATTGCTCCCGGAAATCCGGGTACGGGCGGACTTGGTTTTAACATAGAACTTGATCTAAAAAGTACAGATTCGGTATATCAATTCTGCTTAAAAGAATCGATCGAGCTTGTGGTTATTGGTCCAGAGCAGCCTCTTGTTGACGGATTGTCTGACGGATTGAGAGAACGCGGAATAAAGGTGTTCGGTCCTTCCAAGGCCGCTGCGGAAATTGAAGGCTCAAAATCGTTTTCAAAAAATTTAATGGCAAAATACGGAATTCCTACTGCACGATATGCGGAATTTTCGTCTGCAGAATATAGCGCCGCCGAATCCTATATAAGGAGCCACAAATTTCCGCTTGTAATAAAAGCCGACGGCTTGGCCGCAGGCAAAGGAGTAATAATATGCAGCGGCATAAGCGAAGCCGAGACCGCGCTTAAAGCTCTTTTCGTTGACAAGATTTTCGGGAAATCCGGAGAGAAAATAGTGATAGAGGAATTTCTTTCCGGGCAGGAAGCCTCAATTTTTGCGGTTACCGATGGTGAAAAGTATATCTGTCTTCCTTCAGCGCAGGACCATAAACGGATAGGCGAGCACGACACTGGAAAAAATACGGGAGGCATGGGCGCTTATGCCCCAGCACCTTTGATAACAGAGGCGCTTCTCGAAGACATAGAAAAAAGAATAATTGTACCTACGCTCGGAGCGATGAAAGCTGAAGGCCGTCCGTTCAGCGGATGTCTTTACTGCGGACTGATGATTACCGACGACGGGCCTAAAGTAATAGAATACAACTGCAGGTTCGGAGATCCGGAGACACAGGCGGTGCTGCCGTTACTGGATGGTGATTTTTTAGAACTGCTATATTCTTCCGCTTGCCATGAGTTAAACCGTAACGCTGTGAAATATCTCGGGGGTTCCGCCGTTTGTGTAGTCGCCGCTTCCAAAGGATATCCTGATTCATACGCTAAGGGATATGAGATTAGCGGACTAAACTCAACCGGCGAAGGAATTGTTGTTTTCCACGCGGGCACAAAAACCAAAGAAGGAAAAGTAGTTACAAACGGCGGCAGAGTACTCGGAATAACATCCGTTGTTCCGCAGAACGATCTAAAAGCGGCAAAAGAAAAAGCGTACGAAGCGATATCGAAGATACATTTTACTGACATGTATTATAGAAGAGATATTTCCGATAAAGCTTTCCAATAGAGTAAGCTATTTTTTATTAGACGCTTCATTACAAGTATAAGGTAACGATATTATAAGCTTATTTTGCTAAAATGCTGTTTTACAAGAAACTAAGAGACTAGAACCTATCCCGCAAAAATTCCAATCCTTTACTGCAGCAAAATCGGTAAATAAAGCATCTTCATTTTTATTTATTAATTTTTATCTTATATGTAAAGAAATTATTTTGATGAATCATGTATACGCCTCTTCATATCCACTCCAATTATTCGCTTCTTACCGGGACAATAACCGTTGATAAGATTACCGAAAGCGTAAAAAAGTGCGGTTTAAAAGCTGCAGCTTTAACAGATTATAACGGGATGTACGGACTAATAAAGTTTGCTAAAAAATGCTTTGATGAAGGAATAAAACCGATACTGGGTGCTGTAATAGATGATCCGGCAGACAAGAGGCTATCGGCAGTTCTTCTGGCCAGGAATAACCAAGGCTATTCTGATTTGTGTAAAATAATAACAACGAGAAGGTTAAACGACGATTTTTCAATAGCAAATATAATCAAATCAAAATCCGAAAATTTATTCGTTTTAACAAATTCAATTGAACTGCTTAAAGAGCTTATTCCCGCCGATAATATTTACGCCGAACTAATTTCAACAAAAAAGCAGAAAAGTAATACCAGACATCTATACGAATACTGCAAAGCAAACGGGTTCAAATATACAGCCTCTCATCCTGTATACTTTGAAAATCAAGAAGATTTCAGACTTCATAAAGTTGTAACGGCAATAAGACTAAACGGGAGCGTGGAAAATTTAAAGGCAGAAGAACTCGCGGATGAAGAATATTTTTGGAAGGATCCGGCTGAGATTGAAGGTATTTGGAAAGCTTTTCCCGAAGCTGTTGAAGCAAACTCTTACATCGCCGAGAACTGCAATGTTGACTTAAAATTAGGAGGTTACAAATACCCTAGATTTAAACTTAAAGGCGACGAAGATTCATACTCTTTTTTGTGGAAAGAAGCATACAAGGGACTAAAAGAAAATTATATTCCGCTGACTCAAACTGCTGTGGACAGGCTTGAATCGGAGTTAAAAGTAATAAACGAGTTAAATCTAACAGATTATTTCCTGATTGTCTGGGATATAGTTAGAGAAGCGAAAAGGCGGGGGATGATGCTTATTGGAAGAGGTTCGGCCGCTAATAGTCTGGTCGCTTACTGTCTGGGTTTAACGCAAGTCGATCCAATAGAGTTGAATTTGTACTTTCAGAGATTTTTAAATAAAGGACGCAGCAATCCGCCAGATGTGGACATAGATTTTTCATGGAAGGAGAGGGACGAAATTGTAAAGTATGTCTTCGACAGATACGGCTACGAAAATGTAGCGATGATTTCTACGACAGTAACATTTAGAGCCAGGTCAGCATTTAGGGAAGTTGCCAAGGCTTACGGTTTTACTAATGAAGAAATTTCAAAGTACAGCAAGTTTATACCCTGGACAACCGCAGCCAATCTTCCAAATGTTTCAAAGCTGTTTCCCGAAGCAAAAAGATTGGATTTTTCATCAGAGCCTTGGAAGTCAATAGTAGACCTTGCCTCAAGACTATCTGATTTTCCAAGGCATTTAAGTATACATCCGAGCGGAATAATCATTACACCAGGACCGGTAACCGACTATACGGCTTTGGAATACGCAAAAAACAAGGGCCTAGGGTTGATAATTACTCAGCCGGATATGTATTCTATTGAAGATCTAGGTTTAATAAAAATAGATCTTCTTAGCCAGAGATCGCTCGGCGTACTGCGCGATACCTTGGACAGAATTGAAAAAGGAGCGGACCGAAGAACAGAGATATAACGAGGTTAAGTTTCTGATGCAAAATGAGAGAAATTTTATTATACAACCAAAACCTTAGTACGTTTTATTCGAGACTTGTAAATAATTAAATAGGAATATAGAGCAAATTATTTCGCATTCAGAGCCCAATCAAAGCGCATTCAGAGCGCATTCAGAAATATCATGTATCATGGGGGGACAAAAAGTTGAGGAATAAAAAAATCCCAGTGTAACCGGGATTAAATAGTACCGAAGGCCGGACTCGAACCGGCACCTGGTGTAAGCCAGACTGGATTTTGAGTCCAGCGCGTCTACCAATTCCGCCACTTCGGCAAATGATTAATAACAAGCAAAAATGTCTTTAAAATTACTAAAGTTTACGATACCAAGCAAAGAAAGAAAAGGCATTTAAAACTATTTCTTAAGATTTTTTCGGTTGAGAATAATGATTGAAATAATAAGGGAGATTCCAGGTTAAGCCGGAACCTTCCTCAAGTATGAACTAATAATAAAAATTTGTTGTTGTATTTCGGTACTGGCCAAATTAAGTAGATTTGTGATAATTTAAACAACTATTTCAGAAGAGCAAAAAATGCAATCAAACTTGCCGCTAAAAGTATGAGGCCGATTAATGTAAGAAGCATTATCGCCCTTTTATGTTTAGGGGAAATTTCTGCGGCTTTATTTTTTCTTAAAGTGAAAGCTATAAGTATAGTTAAGGCTGCAATAATCGATATAAAAATAGGAAATAATTGTTTCATTAAATCCCCCTTTATTATTTTATCTAAAAATCGGCTAGCGGAGAAGCAAGGATATAATCATTTTCAGTAAAGAGTTTTTAATTTTAAAGACTGATTATATTGTTTCCTATAATACTTTTCTGTCGATTAGATTTTTATTCCCTAAAAATAAAATTTATTATTTAGCCTTGTTCTGCAATTTTTCTATCTTCGCCCAAGTATCTTTCAACGAAACTGTGCGATTGAAAACCAAGGCCGAATTGTTTGAGTCCGGGTCTACGCAAAAATATCCGAGTCTTTCGAACTGGAATTTTTCGCCGATGCCCGCTTCTTTGAGTCCGGGCTCAACTTTGCAGTTCTTCAAAGTCTCAAGAGAATCCGGATTCAAAGTTGATTTGAAATCCTCTCCTTCATCGAGATCATTTGGATCTTCTTTAAGGAAAAGTCTGTCATACAGTCTGACTTCAGCATCAGCGGCATGCTTAGCCGAAACCCAGTGGATGGTTCCTTTTACTTTTCTGCCGCTCTGATCTGAGCCGCTTCTAGTTTCGGGATAATATTCGCAGTGAACTTCAGTTACCTCGCCTGTTTTGTCGTCCTTAACTATGTTTGTACATTTTATTATATAAGCATAGCGCAGTCTTACTTCTCCGCCGGGAGTAAGTCTGAAAAATTTCTTAGGCGGATTTTCCATGAAGTCGTCCCGTTCTATGTACAGAGTATTTGAGAAAGGGACAACTCTGGTGCCTTTTGATTGATCTTCCGGGTTATTTACAGCCTCGAGTTCTTCTGACTGTTCAGCGGGATAGTTGTCGATTACCAATTTTAGAGGACGAAGGACCGCCATCACGCGATTAGCTTTTTTATTAAGGTCGTCGCGTACGCTGTGCTCTAGCAACGCTACATCAATCATATTATCTCGCTTAGCTACGCCTACGCGTTCAGCAAAAAATCTGATTGATTCTGGAGAATAACCCCTTCTCCTGAGTCCGGAAATAGTCGGCATTCGCGGATCATTCCAGCCGCTTACAAATTTTTCCTCAACGAGCTGAAGAAGCTTTCTCTTGGTCATTACGGTGTATGTTAGGTTGAGCCTGGCGAATTCTATCTGCTGCGGATGATAAATTTCCAGCTCGTCGCAGAACCAGTCGTAAAGAGGGCGGTGGTTTTCAAATTCAAGAGTACAGATTGAGTGGGTGATTCTTTCAATTGAATCCGACTGGCCGTGCGCCCAGTCGTACATAGGGTAGATGCACCATTTATCTCCGGTCCTGTGATGAACCGCGTGCCGTATTCTGTACATAATCGGGTCGCGCATGTTCAGGTTTGGGGAGGCCATATCAATTTTAGCGCGAAGGACATGCTCTCCGTCTTTAAATTCGCCATTCTTCATTCTTTCGAAAAGATCTAGATTCTCTTCGACAGATCTATTTCTGTAAGGGCTTTCTTTTCCGGCTTCGGTTGGAGTACCACGAGAATCTCTAATCTGCTCTCCTGTGGAAGAATCTACGTATGCTTTACCTTTTTTAATAAGCTTAACAGCGTAGTCATAAAGCTGTTCAAAATAATCCGACGCGTAATATTCTCTTTCGCCCCAGTTGAAGCCGAGCCATTTTATATCTTCTTTTATCGATTCAACGTACTCTACCTCTTCTTTGGTCGGGTTAGTGTCGTCGAACCTGAGATTGCAAATCCCCCCGTATTCTTTAGCAAGACCGAAATTAAGACATATCGATTTTGCATGGCCGATATGAAGATATCCATTAGGCTCAGGGGGAAAGCGTGTGTTGACTCTACCCTCGTATTTGCCTGTTTTAAGGTCTTCATTAATAATTTCTTTAATAAAATTAGTCGCGGGCACACCGGCGCCCGATGAGTTTGAAGGTGGATTATTTGAATTATTTTTGTTGTTAACCTTTTCCATTTGATACTCTGTATAAAATAAAAAACTTATTAACGGCTGCTATTAGTATCCGCCGCACTTGATTTTTAATATGTAAAATTAAATAAAAATATGTCTATTTTGAACGCATGGGCTAAACCGGTAAAAAACTATTTTAATTTTTCCAGCGCCCGTTTTATTCTGCTGATCACTTCCTGTTTTCCCAGGATGTAAAGCAGATCAAACATTCCCGGCCCAACTCCGGTGCCTGAAACAGCGAGTCTGAGCGGATGAATTATCTTACCCATGCCGATTCCAAGGTCCTCCGCGGTTTTATGGATCAGAGCTTCGTATTCTTCCTTGGAAGGATTATCAAGATTATCTATTAGTCCGGAAATTTTCTTCAGCAGTTCCGGTGAATCTTCCTTCCATCTTTTTTTTACGACATCCGGATCGTACACTGACGGCGCTTCAAAAAAGTAGGGACTTTTTTCAATATATTCTTTAACGAAATTAATTCTTTCCTTCATTGCCTCTATTACCTGGAGGAGATAAGAATCTTCGAACTTACATTCAGCAAATTTCGATTTAGAAAGTTCATCCTTCAGCATTAGAAGAACTTCCGCATCCGGCTTTGATCTTAAATGTTCAAAGTTGAGCCAGTTCAGTTTTTCTACATTAAATACCGCGCCTGATTTATTAACGCGGTCGAGAGAAAATTTATCAATCAGCTCGTTTAATGAATAGAATTCCTTATCGTCGCCCGCATTCCATCCTAATAAAGCTACGAAGTTAAGCAGCGCCTCTTTGAGATAGCCCTTGTCGCGGTAATCCTCTACGGCAACATCGCCCTGACGTTTGCTTAATTTTGATTTATCTGGATTAAGAAGCAGCGGAAGGTGAGCGAACTTAGGAATTTCCCATCCGAGAAATTCATAAAGAAGAACGTGTTTCGGGGTAGAGGAGAGCCATTCCTCGCCTCTGATTACATGAGTAATCTTCATTAAGTGATCGTCAACTACATTGGCAAGGTGATAAGTCGGATATCCGTCGCTCTTAATGAGAATCTGGTCGTCAACAACATCGCTGCTGAATTCCACTCGTCCCCTTACTATATCGTTTACTTCTATGGTTCTGCCCGGTTCTACATTAAGACGGACTACATGCTCTTTTCCATTATCCAAATTTTGTTTTATTTCCGCTTCGCTTAAGTGAAGGCAGTGCTTATCGTATTTTGCCTGAAGCTTCTGAGCCTGCTGACTTTCACGCAATTCGTTCAGCCGCTCTGCAGTACAGAAGCAATAATAAGCTTTTTTCTTTTGTATAAGTTCCTCGGCGTATTTCCTATATATTTCGAGACGCTGAGACTGATAATAAGGGCCCAAAGGACCGCCGTTATCCGGGCCTTCATTGTACTCAAGCCCGACCCATTTCATCGTGTTAATTAATTTTTCAACCGCGCCTTCTACGTATCGGTTACGGTCAGTATCTTCAATTCTAAGAATAAACTCTCCACCGGAATTCTTTGCGAAGAGGTAGTTGTAAAGTGCAGTGCGGAGCCCGCCGACGTGCAAATAACCTGTTGGGCTAGGCGCGAATCTGACTCTGGATTTTTCGTTGATCATGATGTAATAATATATTTAAATTAAAACGTAAATTTAATTAAAATGCCGGAAAATATTCCGGCAAAAATTGGAAATAAAATAAGGCGTGATAGAACTGTTTGCCGCAAGGCTGACCGCGGAAATGCCCTCAGCCGAAGAGCCGTCAGATTTTTACCTTATTCTCCGTAAAATACTTCACCTTTTCTATAAACTCCTGGCTGTCGATTGGCTTGGGGATATAATCCGTAGCTCCTGCTTCAAGGCATTTTTCTCTATCGCCCTTCATTGCAAAGGCTGTAAGAGCTATTATAGGAGTTTCTTTGTATTCAGACATTTTCCTTATCTTTTCGGTAGCTTCAAATCCGTTCATCACTGGCATCTGCATATCCATAAGGATTAGATCAAACTTCTGCTGCTTCACTGCTTCGATAGCTTCGGCACCGTTCTCAACTACAACTATTGATTCAAAATTATTTTTTTTCAGCAGTCGGGTAACGATTATCTGTGAGTGCTTGTAATCTTCAACCAGAAGTATCTTAACTACGTCCGACTGTTTTGCAACCTCTTCCACAGGCGGCGGGTCGTCGTATCTGTTTATCATCTGAGTTATAGCATCAGAAAGTTCTTCAATATTCGTACTGTTTTTATCCAACAGTTCGGTAAACATTCCGTTGATCTTCTTAAGATCTTCCTGGTAATTTTCTTTTCCAGTATAGATGATAACGGGGAGCTTTGAGAATGCCGGTTTAGATTTTATCTGTTTAATAAGATCGAAACCATTAATTTCCGGCATGTCTAGATCTATGATTGCCAAATCGAGGTTTAGCGACTCGATCATATTAACAACTTTTGAGGAATGAGGTTCGGCTATTGTATTGTAGCCCGCCTGCTCTACGGCGCCTTTAATCATATTAAGAGTAGGGACGTCATCATCTACAATCAGCACTGTTGAATCTTTTTTCAACTTATAGCTTGTTAAAACTTCTACAAGATATTTATACTGAATCGGTTTTACAAAATACTCAACCGCACCCATTAAAAATGCCTTCTGCTGTTCAGCTTCAACCGAGCACACTATAACCGGGGTATTCTTCGCGTTCTTATGTTCTCGAATTCTCTTCAAAAGTTCAAAACCGTTTGCATCCGGCAGAACAATATCCATCAATACCGCCAGGAAGATTTCTTTATCAAGCATTTTAAGAGCCTGATCTGCTGAGTTGACTATACTCGGCTCATATCCCCATTTGTTAAGATAATTGCTCAACAGTTTTGATGTTGCATAATCGTCTTCAACTACAAGTACTTTATTCTTCTTGCCCGGTTTGGGGAGGGCACTTATCTGCGATTCTACATCACTTAATTTTTCAGTAGCCACAGAAAAACTATATGTAGTGCCTTTACCTACGGAACTGGTAATCTCAAGCTCGCCGTCGAGCAGCTCTACGTATTTTTTTGTTAAGAGAAGTCCGAGTCCCGTCGTATTTCCTATTTTGGAATCACCCAGTTCGGAAAGAGTAAACGGCTTATATATGTCTCTAAGCTTGGCTGAAGATAGCCCTACACTTGTGTCCGAAATTCTAAAATTAAGTTTACCCGAAGAATTTGAGTAAACATAAACCGAAATTTTACCGTGGTCGGTAAGTCTGAGTGAATTTGTAATAAGATTTATCAGAATATAACGTAATTTCTGGGTATCGAGTTTAAATACTTCAGTAAGTCCTTTATCAATATTTATCGCTATATCCAAACCGTTTTTATTAACCTTATCGGTAAAGACTTTAATTATATCATCCATAAAAGCGGAGAGGTTGATGTTTGTTGAAGCAGGTTTATTTATGCCTGATTCGATTTTCGCAAGGTCAATTACATCATTGATTAAAGCTAAAAGGTTAAAAGCGTTTTCTTTTAATGTTGATACATATTCTGCCTGAGAGGAGGTAAGATTATCCTCATTAAGAAGAGAAGCAAATCCCATGATGCTGTTTGAAGGAGTCCTTAGTTCGTGAGCAATCTCTGCTATAGTTTCACTTAATCCGACAGAAACATTGGCCTTAACAGCGGTCCAGAGTTTTAGCAGGTTTACAAGCGCGCTTCCGATAAGTGTTAGGTTATCACGGTCGGCATTTGTAAATTGTGTTTTCTTGGTAACCTTCAACAGAAAGCTGCCCTTTTCAGGCACTTTCAAATGCATGCAGCCTTCATAAAAAATGTATTCAGATGCCTGTATCTGGCAGTCAATCTGATCATTAAATTCCGGCGAGTCCGGTTTTTCGTGCATGAGTTTACATACGGAGCATTCGACAGAATCAAATTTCTTATAGCTTTGTTTGGCCTCTAGGGATTTCCCTAAAACAGTAGCTTTGTTATTGTCTTCTATCTTAAGTAAAACCGCAGCTTGAAGCTCATACTCGCTGACTAAAAATTCGCAAAGTCTGTCCGGAAAATCTTGAGATGAATTAATAGCATTTTTTAGAAGATTGTCGTAGCTGGTCAGGAAGTCAATTTTAGAACTTTGCATGGGATACCTAATGTTACTTAACATTAAACTTTAAATAGTCGAAAAAATATATTAAAAGCAAATATAAATATATAGAAAATCGAATGAAAAAGCATAAATGGAACTTGAAGAGTAGGCATATACGATAAATCAAGCCCCCTTTAATTTTAGATTTTTTTTGTAAAAATCTATATCGATATCATAATATAGAATCGAAAAAAAATGAGAAAAATTTATTTTGAATGCATGAATCTTTAAAGATCTTGAGTAATAAAGAGGCAAGGTAAAGCATTAGTATTTTATAATTGTCCATAAATTGTTAATTTTACAAATTAACCAATCAATATTTGAGAAATTAAGAGAGTTGTCACATTTGATTATAAGTATGGCATAATTTAGTGGCATATGTGATTACAGTCAAAAACTGATTCTCAGACTTAGCTCAGTTTGAAATTGATGCGGCGGATAAGTTTTGGATGTGCCTTAACTCTGGTTTTTACGATCATACAAAACAGTTAACAAATGCGGGTTTCATAATCCAGGAATTCATGCAGGGATGGAAGAAAAAACTAAAATAGTTATTGCCGAAGATGAAAACATAATAGCAAAAGATATTATGAAGACACTTAAACGGCTGGGTTATGAGGTTTTGGGATCTGCGCGTACTGGCGAGGAGATAATAAGCAAAACCCGGGAATTAAAACCTGATCTTGTGCTGATGGATATAGTTCTAGAGGGAATGATGAGCGGAATAGAAGCCGCTGAAAAGATAATGACGGGCTTGGATATCCCTGTAATTTACCTAACTGCTCTCGCCGATAATGAGACTCTTCACAGGGCAAAGATAACTGAGCCTTTCGGTTACGTTCTTAACCCCTTTGACGAGCGAATACTTTATTCTGCTATAGAGATGGCGATGTACAAACATAAAATTAACCGGCAGTTAAAGGAACGTACAAGAGAGCTCGAAGAAGAAAGAAGCAAATCAAATCAGCTTCTGCATAATATTCTGCCTGCAAATATTGTAAGGGAATGGAAAGAAAAAGGGTTTATTAAGCCGAGGGAGTTTTCCCTTGTTACTCTACTGGTTACTGATTTTCAGGAATTTACATCAATATCGTCGAAGCTTCATCCTCAGCAGCTTGTAAACGAGTTGAACGACATCTTTAAGAATTTTGATGCCATTATAGCGGCGAATGGACTTGAAAAACTGAAGACGATGGGGGATTCCTATTTTGTTGGCGGAGGGCTGCCTTCTCCTTCCGAAGATCATGCCGAATTAGTGATAAACGCGGCGCTTGAAATGCAGGAATTTTTAATGAAAAGAAATGTCGACTCGGAATACAAATGGGAAATGAGAGCCGGTGTGCATTCGGGTAACGTGATTGCCGGAGTGGTCGGTAAAAATAAATTTACGTACGATGTTTGGGGAAATACTGTTAACATTGCCAATAAAATGGAAAGGCTTGGTGTGGCAGGTAAAGTTAACATA
The DNA here is from genome assembly GCA_046703345.1 of Ignavibacteriaceae bacterium. Lineage (GTDB taxonomy): Bacteria > Bacteroidota > Ignavibacteria > Ignavibacteriales > Ignavibacteriaceae > FEN-1297. The sequence goes on along the minus strand of JBJKTB010000537.1, from coordinate 3,466 downwards.
ACCGAGAATACGTATAATCTTGTTAAAGATTTATTTGAGTGCGAATATAGAGGCAGCGCAGAAATTACGGGCGGAGGCACTATTAAAATGTATACAGTTTCATGCAGAAAAAAAGAACCGGAGAGTTGGGCTTTACGTTAAAACGGGTGTAATTTTAATTGAAATGTGAAAATATATTATCGGTATTACTGCTGAATGGTCTTGAAAAATTTTATACCGGCGCCGCATTCAAAGCACTCGTAGAGACATAATTAAAAGGGATGAAATGTCTGCCGAAAAAACCAAAATCCTAATAGTTGAAGATGAGTTTATAATAGCCATTGATCTCAAGAAGATTCTTGAGAAGATGGGCTATGAAATAACTTCCTACGTTGGCAAAGGCCAGGAGGCAATAGAGCGTGCTGCAATCGAACAGCCGGACCTGATACTTATGGATATTATGCTCAGCGGGCCTATGAGCGGAATTCAGACTGCCGAGAAGATAAAACAAAAATTCAATATCCCAGTAGTTTATCTTACAGCGTTAACCGACGAGGAAACCCTGCAGAAAGCCAAAGTTACCGAGCCGCTGGGATACTTATTAAAGCCGTTCGATGAGAGGGGGCTTCACACTTCCATTGAGATAGCGCTGTACAAACACAAGATGGAAACCGAACTGAAAATAAAAACCGCCGAGCTGGAGGAGGAAAAGAAAAAAACCGACGAACTGCTGCATCACATTCTTCCCGCTGAAGTTGTGAGAGAACTTAAACAGAAAGGTGCAGCCGAGCCGCGTCATTATGAAGAGATTACTATTCTCTTTACAGACTTCGAGGGCTTTTCGGAGATTACAAACAGGCTAGAGCCTTCCGAATTAGTTAAAGATTTGAACGAAATTTTCAGCAGCTTTGATACGATTACTCAAAAATACGGACTGGAAAAGCTTAAAACTATCGGTGATACTTATATGATTGCAGGCGGGCTTCCGAAAGTTACGCATGACCACGCCGTTAAAGTGGTTCTTGCCGCTATTGATATGATGGAATATCTGGAGAAGAGGAACATTTTATCGGCAACCAAATGGCTTATGCGGGCCGGAATAAATTCCGGACAGGTGTTTGCCGGCGTGGTAGGCACCCAGAAATTTACTTACGATATATGGGGGGACACTGTTAACATTGCCAGCAGAATGGAAAGCAGCTCTGTCGCGGGAAAGATTAATATATCCGGTGCTACATACAATTTGATAAAAGAATATTTCGAATGCGAATACAGAGGTAAGCTGAACGCAAAAGGAAAAGGCGAAGTAGATATGTATTTTGTAAAAGGAATAAAAGAAGAAAAACTTTCCGCGCTGTATACAGGCACTGTAGTATAAAAATATTTAAAGCTTTGCTTCTATCTGAAGAGAAATCTCGTTGTATATATCTCCCACAACCTCAGAATATCCCGAGCCGATTGATGATACGCCAGGTTTATGAATTTCGTAATACTTCAGTCCGATTGATAAATTATTATTAATTTTATATCCTATCACCGAATACCATCTCATACCTTCCCCATATAATGCGACGCTGTTAAATGTTCCCGGCAGGCCGTATTCATAAGTATAAACTGCCGACTCAAAATTTTCTGTGGAATAAAACACTGCATTAGCGGCAAGACTAAGATTCTCAATTGGCGCAGCCCGTACCTCCTGCGAGATCGAAATCCCTTCGTTTAGATCATCTTTATTTTCATATTTTAATTTCAAATAATCTATCCTGGTTTTGAGTATTAGAGCTTTGCGTAAATTCAGCCTAAATTCGAACCGGAGGCTTTCTTTAAGCCGGCTTACAGGCAATTTAATACCGCCGGCTTCAACAGTTTTATCTTTTTCTTCATATTTGAAACGGAATAATGCCTGCGCGGATGCGATGGTAACCGTTTTAAATGCAATGAGAAACTCTTTACCGGATAACGGAAGTGGATTGTTATAGGAAGCAAACGGAAATCTGAACTGATCGAAGTACATATTAATTATTCCTGCTGGTGTTTTCCATTTTAAGCCAAGGTAATAGCCGTTTTCATTTGCCGCTGTACCTCGCTTTTCCCCAAAGCCGTTGGAATGAGTGCCTGTGAAAGCAGGAGAATAATGCCTGACGGAATTTACAAATTCAGCATCCGGTGACAGCCGAACAAGCAAATTGGCGATCCATGAAAAATTATTGCCGTCGTACGCAGTTTCACCTGACAAACTTACTCTGTTGTAGATTAAACGGTATGAAATAGAGTAAAAATCATGTGCGGCACCGCCAGTTTTCGGGTAATCTGATTTTCCTAAATCCGTTGATACATTTGAGTGAAAATACAGTTCTTCAATCTTCAGCATATCGGATAAATTATAGCTTGACGAAAAACCGTATATAATCTCCGAAGCGTTTTCTCTGTTGGCGGTTTCAGTCTGAGTGCGGTGCAGTCCGTCATATGAAACCGCTGTTATTATTCCCGAGTTTGAATCAATGGTTGCGTCAAATTTTTTCGCAGAATAAAATGCTGAGAATTTCGTCCTTCCAAAAGATGATGAAATTGCTGCGCCTTTAAAGAATCTGTTCTCATCAGAACCGTTATGCGGAATTATCACTCTTTCTCTTTTAGTTACAGGGAAAATCGCTTCCGATCCCTTGGCGAAAGCATACGGGCTCCAAAGCGCGAGACCCTGGCCGAATTCCAGTGTATAATTACCGATGAGCAGATTGTCTATGCCGGGAAGGTTATGCATCATCAAAAAAAATGAAGTGAAATCGTTTATATTTTTTTCTCCCGGATCTTTTTCAGTTAGAAATCCGATAGTGTAAATTTTTTTATTAGTAACCAATATACGATTATAAATTTTCAGAGGATTTCCGGCGAATTTATTTTTGGCGAAACCATATTGTTCCTTCAACACCCTGCCGGTTCTTAATCTGAAGCTAATTTTAGGTGAAGTGAATAGTCCATCAGTAATTCCGCCGGCGGTGTCTGAAAAGATATGTACAGTTACGAAAGGTATAACAGCATCGGCTGTTTCTTTAGGAAGACCGTTTATTGAGTAAAGTTCAGCCGCGCTTTTATAAGTTCCTTTCTGTTTGCGATAGTTGATTATCAGATCGGCTGAATTGTTATCAAGATAAGGAATGCGAAGCAGATCAACTGCCGATGCCGAGTTTAGATCAACAGGTTCTGACAGCAGATCATCGAAGTAATCGTAAAAGAAAGAATCATCACCTTCATCCGTTGCTTCGCCGATTGTTTCTTCCATAATATCGAGTGCTGAAGAACGAAGACTATCCGTCTGGGCTATAAGGGCTTCTTCCGTTATAAAAAAAGGAACGATACATATAATTCTTAAATAAAATTTCAACCAACCCATCCGCAGCATTTTAGGTTTGTTACAAATCGAACATAACTCGCATAATTTCCAAATCAAAGGGCATATCAACTAATTCGAGACTAGGAATAAGCGACC
>JBJKTB010000536.1:0-2539 GCA_046703345.1 Ignavibacteriaceae bacterium | reverse complement strand
TCAGCTGCAAAAAAGTACTTCATCATTCCCGCCGGAAAGAACATTTTGGTGCCGCGCTTTAAAATTAAAAACTCGAGGAATAATTTTGTAAGAAGACTTACCGCCAGCGTTAAGAAGAATATAGAGGAAACGGCAAATCCCAATATTAGTTGAACCGGAATTCCGGAGTAGAATAGAAATATTATTATCAGCTTCATTATAAGTTTTTTATCTGCATAGAAAATTCCTTTACTAGCCCACCTCTTTCTCTGCTGAAAAAATTCATTCAGCGACCGGTTAACGGCAGTCTTAACAACAGCGCTTTTATCTGGACAGAATTTAACGTAATAGTCAGAACCGCTTGCTATTTTCTGCATCAGCATCTCGTCTTCGCCGGAAGAAAGGGAAATGTGATCGCTGAATCCGCCTGCTTCGTCATAACATTTACGGCGGTAAGCAATGTTGGCGCCGTTGCATATCACCGGATTTCCGCGCCCTATCAGTCCGGCGCCTGCCAGTATAAGACCGGCGAATTCCAATTTTTGTATTCCTCCGAAGAAACTTCCGTCCTCACTGAACTCAACGGGCCCTGAGACAAACCCGGTTTTCTCATCAAAATATCCGGTTAAGGTTTCAAGCCAGTCAGCGGAGTGCAGGCAGTCGGCATCGGTAGTTACTATTATTTCGCCTTTTGAGTTTTCAATGCCGAATTTTACCGCTCTTTTTTTGTGCGCGTTCTCGTAAAATCCTTTCGGAACACTTAAGATCTTTATGTTCGAGGATTTCTTTGCGTTTGTTAAGATTGAAAGTGAGTCGTCTTCCGAAGAATCATTCACAAACAGAACTTCAAATTTTTCTTTAGACATACTTTGTTTTTCTATGCTGTCGAGGCTATTTAAAATATTAGCCGATTCGTTGCGGAAAGGTATGATGATAGATATGTAACCGCCGACGCGTTTTCCCTCTTCGGTTTTAAGACTAATTAAACCTTTAATTATTCCGCCGAGGAAAATCCCGTAGAACAATGACAGAAAAACAAATACGATTATTAATATCAGATCAGTCATCGTTTCTCTTAAAAAGAAGTAATAAGCTCAGCAGCGCGGGCAATGCCAGGTTAATAAGAAAAAGGAAAAAAGCCGCGTCGAAAGCGGCCGCGCCCGTTACTCCCATTTTACCCAGAAAAAATACAGACGCGCCTTCCCTGATTCCGATATCGCCGAAAGATACTGCGGGTATAATCGTCTTTGAAATCATTACAAGGCTTCCGGCCCATAGGTAATTAACTATTTCAACGCTTCTTGCGAATGCCGATATCAGCAGTACAAACTGAACCAGGTAACAGAGATAAAATAAAAATGAAAGCAGACTCATCTTTACGGAATATATTTTATCAAGATTCTTTAACACCTGCGCCCTCTCATAATAAGATGAGAAAGATTTCGATTCCTTCAGACGGTTGAAGAAAAAGCTGTCCCAGAATTTTGGATTTGTAAAAAGGAAAAAGATGAGATAAAAGAAAATAATAACCGCCGCGAATATGAAAGCGGTAAAGAACTTACCTGTATGGTAATAAATTCTAAGAAAAATTATGCCGCCGAATGAGCCAAGAACCGTGACAATTGCCATCGGATAGAACTTGTCTATTAATGTCGCCACGGTAATATGCACGAGCGATTTATCCTTAAAGCCGGTCGCGCGTCCCGCAAACTCTCCCACTCTTGCAGGTGTAAATGCGCCTGCGGCCAGTCCGTAAAGAAGCGAGCTGAATATCTGCTTTCCGGAGGTTTCATGGAGTATCTTTCCGCAGGTAAGCTTCCACTTCAGGTACTGAAGATAAAGATTTAGAAATGATAAAATAAAGGCTGCAAGAATCAAAATAACATCCGCGTTGCTCAAGGCCTTTAATATTTCATCCGGCTTTATAAGGCGAACTAAATAAATTATAAGAGCCGCCGCAATAATTATTTTAAATATAAAGATGAGCGGCTTCTTGTAAGCGTTTATCCTGTTTAATGAATTCCGAACTGCCTCTTCCCTGTCAGTCATTAAAATAAAATTTATTAAATGATAAAATTCGCGGCTGTAAAAACAGCCTTTTATTTTCGTTCAGAAAGATTTATATGAAGTCAAACATAAAACCTAATCCGAAGCGGCGGACTCTGATATTAAAATACTGGTTGAACACGTCGCCGCCGTTATAATAAGAAGCGTAAATCACCACTCCTTTTCCGCGGATGCCGCCCATCTTAATGCCGGCAATATAATTCTGGTTTACAACGTATTCCGGTATTCCTCTAAGATCGAGGTTCACAGCAAAAATTATGCTTTCCGGTTTTCCCCAAATCCTGCCGAACGGGTTACTCAAGGAATATTCCATTCCTGCTTTGTAAAGATATTTCGCGAGTTTTTTATCGCCTGTCTTCCTGCCCGTGGACATCGCGAATCCGGCGTAAGCCCGAAGCAGATTTCTTTTAAAGAGCTGTTCTCTAGCGAACAATAATTCGCCGTAATTATTGCCGTAGGCGGTAGGCGTTATGTTGTCTATCCACTGCGAATT
>JBJKTB010000535.1:0-12825 GCA_046703345.1 Ignavibacteriaceae bacterium | reverse complement strand
CCGGAGCTCCCTTTATTGATCCTACAACCGGTCAGGAAACCAAATTTGCATTCTCAGGTAATCCTGTAACCGGTCAAGGATGGCTCGACGGTAAAGCTCTTCCTCCCGGCGACCGTCGTCAAGGTATGGCTTCCGGTCCGTTCAACATGGCTCCTGGCGATACCCAGGAAGTTGTGGTTGCCGAAATTTTTGCCGGCGCTATTCCCGGTGTTGACAGACTTTCCGCAATCGACCTGTTGAAGTTCTATGATAGAACCGCCCAGGATGCTTATAACAACTTCTTCAATTTACCGAAAGCACCCACACCTCCTAAAGTTAACGTTGTTGCGTTGAGCAATAAAGTTGTACTTGACTGGGGTGAGGATCTTGCTAATGTTCAGCAGACGGAAAATGTAGTAAGCAAAGGTTATCATTTTGAAGGATACAATGTTTATCAGCTGCCTAATCAGGGCGCAACTATCGATCAAGCGGCAAGAATCGCTACTTACGATGTGGTAGACGGTGTATTAAAAATTTCGGATGATTACTTTAACGCCAACTCCGGTACGGTTGAGAGCCACGTTGTTGAGTTCGGCAACGATACCGGAATTAAGAGAACATTCACAGTTTCCCAGGACGCTTTCAATGCGAATAAACCGCTGGTTAACGGATTAAAATACTACTTCGCGGTTACCGCATACAGCTATAATGCAAACGGAACTCCTCATGCGCTTGAAAATCCGTTATCACTTTTAACGGTTGTTCCGCAGAGCCCGGATCCCGGTACGCGTTATACTTATACCGCAGGTGATACGATTATGTCGACTCACACGGCGGGTAAGAGTGACGGACAAGTAATTGCTTTAGTTGTAGATCCCTCAAAATTAACAGGCGATCAATATAAAGTAACGTTTGATACTACAGGCGGTACAAATACCTGGAGTTTGACTGACGTTACTAAGAACCAGGTTCTTCTCAGCAAACAGACTGATCAAACAGGAGACAACAATTACTCATTTGTTGACGGAATGCAGGTAAAAGTTATGGGACCGGATCCCGGCTTTAAGGGCAACGGCAACGGAATCGTTGAAATCGCATACGGCGGTAAAACACTAACTCCAGATCAGTACGATGCCGGCGGCGCTCCGTACAACGGTAACAAAGTATGGCACAGCTTGAACTCCAATAATACTTATTATCTGAGTGCAGGCGGCGGCGACGGCGGTTTCGACAGGTTGCTGCGATTTGCCGACTATCTGCACGGACGCGATTTTGAAATCCGTTTCACAGCCGGTACCAATTACGGTGTTAAGGCATTTACAAACGATTCAATCGTTTATATGCCTTTCCAGATCTGGGACATCGGCTCAGGTACTTTCACAGACGCCTCGGATGATCAGCAGATGATTCCTTTTGTATATGAAAATACCGAAGGTCACGATTCACTCGAATTCTACGGCGACGTGGATCCTGTTTACGGATTCCCGGCTTCCGACTGGGTATACTGGATGGATCCTCAGGGTACAGACGGTTACAGCAAATTCGCTGCTCAATGCGCTAAGAACGGCGGCGTAGGCGGCCAGTATGATGCCGCTAACGACGGCTCAACCGACGGATACTGGGCTGACTTCCACGGCGGCTTTGTTTACCCGATCGGCCGTATGATCTTCTGCGATTATAATGCCGGCGGCGTTTGGCCACCTGTTGGAACCGTAATTAGATTAATTGGCAACAAACCGAATACGGTTGCGGATGTATTCCAGTTTACAGCCACTGCAGCTTCTTACAGCGTAGCTGATGCGAAAACGGATGTAAACGCTATAAACGTATTCCCTAATCCGTACTACGGTGTAAACTCCCAAGAGTTAAATAAATATGCTCGATTTGTAACTTTCAATCACTTGCCGGCAACAGCTACTATCAGAATCTTCAACCTCGCCGGTACGATGGTTAAAGAAATAAATCATAACGGATCGCAATTCGATTTCTGGGATCTTACTAACGAATCAGGTCTGCCTGTAGCAAGCGGTCTTTATATTGCTTACATCGACATGCCTGATATAGGAGCTACTAAGATTCTAAAGATAGCGATCATTCAAGAACAGCAATTTCTTGATAGATTTTGATAAAAAGAATTTTAATAACTCAAGGAGTGAAAATGAAAATTACATTTAAGTTTTTAATGATTATCGCTATGCTCCTGTTGGGAGTTGATAGTGTATTCGCAGGCGGAGGGGTGCGAAACGGTACCGGCGCTGCCACTCAGCTTTTGATACCCGTTGGTACCAGAGGTATTTCGATGGGCGGTGCAAATATCGCCGATTCTCACGGTCTGGAAGCTCTTTTCTGGAATCCGGCCGGTGTTGCCGATATGACTAACTCCGCTACGGTTATGTTCTCTCACATGAACTACATTGCCGATATCGGTGTAGAGTACGGAGCTGTCGCCGCCAACTTCGAAGGCTTCGGCATCGTTACTCTTGACATTAAATCTCTTGCAATAGGTAGCATTGACGTTACTACTAACTCACAGCCCGACGGAACCGGTCAGACATTTACACCGCAGTTCTTAACGGTAGGCGCTTCTTATTCAAGAGCTCTTACAGACCGTATATCTATCGGTATTACCGCTAAATATATCTCTGAAACTTTGGACATGGTTAGCTCAACCGGTTTTGCTTTCGACGCCGGTGTTCAGTACAAAGATCTCGGCGATATCAGCGGCCTCAGCTTCGGTCTTGTTATGAAGAATATCGGTCCTCAGATGAAATACGGAGGTTCGGGACTTCTGGTTAAAGCAGCTCCCGACGGATTTGATCGTCCGCCCAGCTATTATTCTATAGACGCTGCTGCGTTTGATCTTCCGTCTTCATTTGAACTTGGTTTCGGATACAAGCCGGTTCTGGACGATATGAACTCGCTTCAGATCTCGGCCTCTTTTCAGAACAACAACTATTCGGGCGACAATTATAACGTCGGCGCTGAATACGGTTACAACAACCTGTTCTTTGTAAGAGCCGGATATACCATGTCACCGAAGAGCCAGGATCCTAATTATATTTACGGATTTACGGCCGGTGCAGGTATTAACTACGATCTGGGCGGTGTTGATATGAAGATCGATTACGCTTACAGAGCCGTTAAGTATTTCTCCGGAAATCACGTATTCTCGGTTTCTCTCGGATTCTAAGTTAATTTTAAGCTCCCTTTTATAAAGGGAGCTTATATTGCTCGAATCATTTAACGGAATACCGGAAATTTAAAAACCCGTACTGCTGAAAAGCTGTACGGGTTTTTTTTGTGTGAATTTTTCAAAAAGATGATGCCGATCAGGATAATATTATCCGGTGTTTCTTACTCCGGCGGCTATTCCGTTAACTGTAGATCTAAGCAGATGAAGAAGGGTTTTACGGTCTTGGACGGAAATATTTTTATCTCTGAATTTCTTTATAAATTTTACCTGAATGAAGCTTATGGGATCTATATACGGGTTGCGTAAATGAAGCGATCTTTGAAGTGATTTATCACCGTCAAGCAGATTTTCTTCGCCTGTAATGCGCAAAGTTGTTCTGCACGCAATTTCGTACTCAGTGTTGATCATCTTGAATATTCTGTCAGTTGCGTTCTTGCGCGTAGAAAGTTTAAGGTACTCTTTTCCAATAATCATATCGGTTTTAGTAAGAACCATTTCAATGTTTGATACCAGCGACCTGAAGAATTCCCATTCGGCATACATCTCCTGCAGATCGTTCCAAACTACTATACCTTCTTCTATACATTGAGTAATTGCCGATCCGAATCCGTACCACCCTGAAATTGTTTGACGGTTTTGAGTCCATGCAAATACCCAGGGAATAGCACGAAGATTGCGAATGTCTTTGCCTTTCTTACGAGACGCCGGCCGGGATCCTATCTCAATATGCTCAATAAGATCTATCGGCGTTACGGTTCTGAAATATTCATGGAATTCCGGATGGAGGATAAGACGGCGGTAATTCTGAAACGCATACTCGGAAATTCTCTCGAATATTCCGCTGTACTTTTCAATTTTATCATCCTGCTTTTTATCAATTGAATTAAATGTCGTATATATTACGGCGGAAGCCATCAATTCCAAGCTTCGTCCGGCGATTTCCGGGATCAAGTACTTGGATGAAATCATCTCGCCCTGTTCGGTTATTTTGATCTTTCCTTCAATTGTACCTTTGGGCTGAGATAAAATTGACTGATTAACCGGTCCGCCGCCGCGGGAGATGCTGCCTCCTCTGCCGTGAAAAAGTATCAGATCTACACCGTGTTTATCGCAGAGTTTTTTCAAATTAATCTGAGCTTTGTATAGCTCGTAGTTAGAGGTTACTATTCCGCCGTCTTTATTGCTGTCGGAATAGCCTATCATTATCTTTTGAATGTTCCGCCTTAGTTTAATATGCTGTAAGTAAGCCTTGTTCGAAAATAGTTCCGACATCACTATTGAAGATCTGCGGAGATCCTCTATGGTTTCAAACAAGGGAAGTATATCAAGATCGGAATTTGTCAGACTTTTTTTACTTACGCTAATTAAACCTGATTCCTTAGCGAGTAATAAAGCAGTTAAGATATCGCTGACTGAAGAACAGTTGCTGATAATATAATCGTTACAGGCGTTGGGCGCTACGTTTTCTTTACCCCATTTTATAACTGAAAATTCTTCAAGTATTTTCGAGGTTCCCGCGCTGAGACTGCTGTAAAAATTTCTTAATGGTCTTGATTTCAGAAGCTCATCCGTTAACACGGCGACTTTCTCTGTTTCCTTCGCGGAAGAAAAATCCTGATGCACTTCGGAATATGCCAACAGTTCTTTCACTGCGGCATTAAGCATGGAAGAGTTCTGCCTTATGTCAAGCGCCGCTAATCTGAATCCGAAAGTCTGGGTTTTATAAATTACAGGAAGCAGCACCGAATCGGCTATTATCTTCCCTTTATTCCGCGAAAGGCTCTGATACATTAGTCTTAAATCATCCAGAAACTCTGCAGAGTTTTTATATCCTTTGGGGCCGTTAAGTTTGTTATCTTCAAGTCGAAGCGATATAAGAAGCAGTTTCAGCCGGTAAATTTCGGAAGGGTCGCGGAGAATTCCGTCTGTTCTTCCGACACCCAGCAGCGACCGGTCCCTTTCTATTGAAGCAACAAGTTCTTTGCTGGCTCTAATAATATTGGATGATGGGCTCAGCGAAGTGTAAAGCATCTCAAGATCTTTCTGGTAAAGCTGGATGATCTGCCGTTTGTTGTTGCTTAGCGTTTCTTTTGTAAGATCCACTGTAACAAATGGATGGCCGTCTCTGTCGCCTCCAATCCATGAACCGAATTTGAATATTGCAGGCACAGGATCCTGGATGTTAAAATATTTTTTAAGATTTGCATTAAGGGAGGAATAAAAATTAGGGATAACGTCGTAAAGAATATCTTTGAAGAAAAACAATCCGTGCTGGATCTCGTCGTTTACAGTCACTTTGTGAAATCGAATTTCATTCGATTGCCATAGTAAAGTAATTTCCGTTTGAAGTTTAATTTTAATTTCTTCTAATTCTTCAATAGAATTTATAGACAGTTCGCGCTGAAGAAGAAGCCTGCTTATTCTTAGGATTTTTCTGAGTATCGTTTGTCTAGTGGCCTCCGTCGGATGAGCCGTAAAGACAGGAATTATTTCAAGTTTGCTCAGAGCCGAAATTATTTTTTCTCTCGAATCCTTTGCGTTTTTTATCTTGGCAAGGGCGGCTTCCAATGAGCCTTCCTGCGCCGGTCCTCCGCCGAATAGATTCGCTCTCTGCATTCTAATTTTATGGACTTCATCTGCTGCGTTTACCAGTATGAAATAAATTGAAAATGCCCTTACTACCTTATACGCTTTATCAGTGTTTAGAGAGTTAATTACTCTGGCAATCTTATCTCTGGTTTCTCGTCTGTATTCAGCTCTAAGACTTTTTGTAAGGGAACGAAGTTCCTCTACGGTTTGAAAAAGATCTTCGCTTTCCTGCTCCTTTAAAATATTCCCCAGGATGGTTCCCAGTTCTTTTATATCCCTTTTTAAGGGAACATCCTGTGAAGATTCAGCATGTAAATTATTTTCGAGTGTGCTCATTAAGTAACTACTTTGTTATAGAAGTTATTGTACCCGGAATTTTTACATCCGCATGCCGGGTGGGTTAAAGATAGATTATGTCTGCTATTATTTATTCTTCTCTTGATTCCTTCTTATAAACCTGAAGCTTACCTTTGTCGTTATATATTATACTGTTATTTTTTAACCCGAAAGCCGCAGGGATTTTTGTTCCCCGAAATGAAAGGTAAAGCGAATCGTCTTTTACCTTATAATTGCCTTCTCCGTACTGAACCGGCATCCAGAAATGCCACCAGCCGTCCTTTGTGAATTTTGAATATGCGGTATCTCCTGTATAGTACTTCCATTTGTAAGTGCCGGCAATGCCTTCAGGTTCGGATTTGCTATGGGGAAGCCTAACCAGTTTCAACTTTTCTTTTACCCTTCCTTTTTGAAACGCGATGAATAAGGTATCCTTATTAAGGGTTATTTCGCTTGAGTCAATTCTGGTCTTTCCGGTTTTTTCAACCTTGACGGAAGTAATCATCTTCTTGCCGTTAAGCTTATAATTATAATCCGCAATAAGAAATTTTTCGAATGTGAATCTGCCGTTGGGCATCAGGTCAATAGTTGAGCGCCTGTTTAAAATTTTATCCGTGTGCGACCATTTTCCCTCGACTTCCGATATTTTATTCTGCGCGTAAATTGAAGTAGAAAAAATCGTCACTAATAGTAAAAATATTGCCGGTATGGTTATCTTCATTTTGTATTGTATAATTATGAAATTAAAAAATTAATTCGGTGAAAAATTTTAGGACGAAATACATTGGATCAGGTCAACCGTCATTGTCTTTGCTTCCGAGCGATACTCCGTTATATGTTAGCTTTAAATCTTTCAGCAGCTCTTTTACGGTTTCCGCCTGGTCTTCTCTAACTGTTAAGACGGCAGGCTGTATTAATGGATCAATAAGGGCAAAATTTTCTCCTTTAAAGTAATAATCAATATCCTCTTCTCCTAAAATCGATTTGATTATAGCTATATCACCTTGATTATATGTGGAAAGTATATCAACGTACCGATCCATACGGCATCTCCCGAAATTATATATATTCAATTTAAGCAAAAAAAATTCCCGAAAACTTGATATAGTTCAAAATAATTTTATAATACATATAATTGAGCTCATAATAGCCAAATTACTTAATAATCGTTATTTCTTGTATCTGTTAGAAATAGGGTTCGGGGTATATTCATAATTTTTTCGTCAGTTTATCTTTAGGCCCGCTTTATAAACTCCAATGAATTAAAAAATTCAGACGGGAATTAATGTTTTACTCAAAAAAGTAAAGTTAATCCAAAAATATCCAAGGATAATAATGCTTAATCTAATTCTTATAAAATCCGAAAAGGATTATCCGGTAAATCTTACAAAAAAAGACTTGATAGATTTTTTATTTACCCGGCTTGATAAATTCGGCGATCCTAAACAGGCCATCGCAAAATCGATAGATTACGCCTTCTCCGATGAGAAGGGAAAAGGCGGTTTTATAATTGCCGCTTATGAGGGAGAAACGCTGGCCGGCGCACTTGTTATGAATAAGACAGGCATGGATGAATATATACCTGAATATATACTTGTTTATGTCGCCGTTGATCCGATCTTCCGAAATAAAGGCATAGGACGGCAGATAGTTGAACGCGCGGTAAAAACCGCCGGCGCCGGCGTTGCTCTGCATGTTGAATATGATAATCCCGCGAAAAGGCTGTATGAACGCCTCGGATTTACTTCCAAGTACGCCGAGATGAGATTAAATCCGGAGATTTAAGCATGGCAACACTTACAATTGATACAGACAAAATCTGTGATAATATTATTAAACTGGGAAATTATCTAAATGGAAACAATATTCGCTGGACCCTTGTTACAAAAATGCTTTGCGGCAACAAAGCCGCGCTTGAAAAAATTATATCCGACAAATGTATTATAAATCTGCATTCGGTCGGTGATTCGCGGATTACAAATCTCAGGATTATTAAGGAAATTAAACCGGATATTGTAACCATGTATATCAAACCGCCGTCAATAAGCCAGGTTGCAAATATCGTTAAGTATGCTGATATCTCGCTTAACACTTCATTTAAGACAATCGAAGCTATTGACGCAGAAGCATCCAAACAAGGCAAAACTCACAGAGTAATAGTAATGATAGAAATGGGAGAATTGAGAGAAGGGATACTGCGCGACGATATTATGATGTTTTATGAGAAAGTCTTCCGCCTGAATAATATTGAAGTTGCCGGTATCGGAACCAATCTCGGATGCATGTACGGTATAGAGCCCACATATGACAAATTGATTCAACTCAGCCTTTATAAGAACCTAATAGATGCCAAATTCGGAAGGAAACTTGATCTGGTATCAGGAGGAAGTTCGATAACACTTCCGCTTATAGCCCAAAAGAAAGTTCCTAAGGGCATAAACCATTTTAGAATTGGCGAAGCAGCGCTTCTGGGTACTTCGCCTCTTAATAATCAGCGTTTCAGAAATCTCTCCAACTCGGCGATAAATTTTTCCGCGGATATTCTTGAGCTGTATAAGAAAGAGGTTGTACCAGACGGCGTAATGGGCGATGCGGCAATTGGGCATACATCAAAACTGGAAATTCTTGAAGAGTCTAAAAGCGAATCTTATCGCTGCATAGTTGACTTCGGTCAGCTTGACGTCGACGCATCTAAGCTAAAACCGAAAGATCCTGGTGTAAAATTTGTCGGCACCACTTCCGACATGACTGTTTATGATATAGGGGGCAGCAGAAACAGTTACAAAGTACACCATCAGCTGCAGTTTGGAATGGATTATATGTCTGCGGCCAGGCTCATGAATTCTCGTTATATGATAAAAAAAATAATTTAAGCACTGCCGGTTATATACGCAGAAAAATTTATAGGGCGCATATATAATGTGCGTCCGGCCATTTTTTGAACACCTTAATATCGAAAGAATATACAAATAATCGAACAAATAACCGAGGTTTTGTATACATTGCCCCCCTTAATTTAAAATCTTAAAAGTTTTTAATGTAAGCTACATGTAAATTTTATATTTTTAAACTTTCTAATTTCAGTTGCATTCAGCCACATATCAGCAGAGCAGAATTATGAAGAAATACCTTACCTTACTTGCCTCATTGCTAACATTTGTTTTTATAATATCCGGATGCGCACCAAAGCCGGTTATAAAAGAGGAAAAGATTCCCGCCAAGCCTAAAATTACTGTGCAGCAGATGGCAAATGAATTTTCCAAAGACGTTGAGTCGCACAATTTATCGTTCAGGATTCCTTACGGTACAAGAGTTAGAACGATGAATATAGATACAACCGGGAAAAAAATAGTAATAGATCTAAGCAATAATTTCGCGTTTATGCCTTTTCGTCCGGAGAACGTGAAGGATATATACGATGCCGTAAAAAATTATTTCGGACCGGAATTTTCGGATTACACTTTTGTCATCAATACTCTGGATCATCCGATTGAGGATTTTATTCCTAATTACTTCAGAAAAGATTCGACGAAATACGATTACAGCAGAATTCCTACGAAGAAAGAAGTAAGACCCGCTCCGGTGGTGGAAAATATCAGCAAGAAATTTATACCTACCGAAGGTTTGTTTAACAGAAATATAGTTGTCTGGCCCAGTCATGGCTGGTATTATAATAATAAAGAAGACCGTTGGGAATGGCAGCGCCCGAGAATTTTTCAGTCGGTTGAGGATCTGGTACCGCTTTCATTCACCGTGCCGTACCTTCTGCCGATGCTTGAAAAAGCCGGAGCCGTAGTTTTCGATCCGCGCGAAAGAGATATACAACCTCATTCAGTGGTTGTTGATAACGATACCCGCAGCGATGTTAAATCAAAATTTTATGTTGAGAAAAACAGAGGACGGAAATATAAATGGCATTCTGGCGAAGGCACCGGATTTGCGGTTGGCAATCCTCCTTATCCATCCGATTACAATCCTTTTGAGAAAGGAACATACAGGGAAACTGAAACGAGCTTGAAAGCTACGTCTTCAATAAGCTGGATTCCTAATATCCCTGTAAAAGGAAAGTATGCAGTGTATATCTCCTATGTTACCACGGATAAGAGTGTAAACGACGCACGATATACCGTCTATCATGAGGGAATAAAGACCGAGTTTAAAGTCAATCAGCAGATCGGCGGAAAAACCTGGATATATCTCGGAGAATTTAAATTCGGAAAAGGATTTAATCCTGACAGCAATAAAGTAGTGCTTACTAACGAAAGCTCCGAACCAGGAAAGATAATTACAGCAGATGCGGTTCGTTTCGGCGGCGGAATGGGAATAATTGAAAGAGGCGGCGCGGCAAGCGGAAGACCAAAGATTTTCGAGGGCGCGCGTTACTACCTTCAGTATGCGGGAATGCCTGATTCGCTTGTATATAATCTGAACGATAATAAAAATGATTATAATGATGATTACATGAGCAGACCCGAGTACGTAAACTATCTTTACGGCGCTCCGTTCGGTCCTAATGCGGATCGCGAGGCGAAAGGGCTCGGTATTCCTATCGATATTTCGCTGGCTTTTCATACTGACGCAGGAATTACTCACAACGATACTACTGTCGGTACGCTTGCCATCTACAGCCTCCGCGGAGCTAAAAGAGACAGTACTTATCCGGACGGAGTATCGAGATTTGCTAACCGCGATCTTGCGGATATAATGCAGACTCAGATTGTCGACGATATCCGCGCGGAATACGATCCGGCATGGAACCGCAGGCAGCTCGATAACGGAAGATACAGCGAATCATTCCGCCCGAACGTGCCGGCCGTGCTTATTGAATTACTCTCGCACCAGAATTTTACAGATATGAAATTCATGCAGGATCCGCAGTTCCGGTTCACAGTAGCGCGGGCTATGTATAAAGGAATGCTGCGCTTCCTTTCCGTTCAATATGATTTTAAATATGTGGTTGAGCCGCTTCCCGTGCATCAGTTTTCCGCATCAATGAACCCCGGTGGAGATGTTACTTTAAAATGGCTTCCTACAAACGATCCTCTTGAAGCTACGGCCAAACCTGACGCCTACATTGTTTACACAAGGATTAACGGCGGCGATTTTGATAACGGCGTTCTGGTCGATCATCCATACGCAGAGTTTAAAGATATTAAACCGGGGCAGATTTACAGCTACAAAGTAACCGCTATAAACAAAGGCGGCGAAAGCTTTCCCTCGGAAATACTTTCGGTCTGCAGCATGAAAAACGATAAGAGGCCTGTATTGATAGTGAACGGATTCGACAGAGTTGCCGCGCCTGCTACGGTGGAGACTCCCAAGTTTATCGGATTCTTCAACGAGAAAGACCGCGGTGTGCCGGATAAATATGATTTGAGCTTTACCGGCAGAGAGTACGATTTCGATTCGACTTCCCAATGGATAACAAACGACCGCCCCGGATGGGGAGCCAGCTACGCCGATTACGAAACAAAAGTTATTGCCGGAAATACTTTCGATTATCCGTATCTCCACGGTAAGTCTATTAGAGCCGCCGGATATCCTTTTGTCTCCGCAAGCGTTCAGTCTGTAATAAACGGTGATGTTAATCTTAATGATTATAAATTTGTCGACTTGATTCTCGGCGAACAGAAAACAACTCATTGGCAGAGGGCGGTTGAGGACTCGCTGCACGGACTCAGGTTTAAAGCTTTTCCCGCGAAGCTGCGTGCGGATATTTCGGCGTACTGCCAGTCTGGCGGAAATATCTTTGTCTCGGGATCTTACGTTGCGAGCGATTTATTTGAAGCCGATCCCGCCGACACAGCCGGGATGAACTTTGCTAAAGATGTTCTGAAGTATAATCTTGATACCGACCACGGCGCTAAAACGGGAGAAGTGTTCTCGTCCGATTCGCTGTTTATGACTAAGTTCGATAAGTTCGGCTTTAATACCGCATTGAATAATAAAATTTACGCGGCGCAGACTCCCGATGCTATTACTCATACCGCCGGAAGCAAAACCATACTGCGGTATACCGACAATTCTTTCGGTGCGGGAACTGCTTACAAAGAAAAGTACGGCTCGGTTGTTTTCGGTTTCCCGTTCGAAACAATACTCGGACAAAAAGTAAGAAATGAAGTAATGAAAGCCGTAATGGATTATCTTGGTTTATAAATTTTAAATGATGACCGGCCGGGCTTTGCATTGTAATTATGCGCAGGCCCGGCTCATTTATACAAAATAAAATATTCCGAATGTAAGTAAATTTATACTGCATTTCCCCCGCATTTTTATGACATTAAATCTTCAAGCAAAATGAAAAAATATTATTCTCTCTTATTTATCCCGCTTTTTCTAACTCTAGTTTTAACCGGATGCTCGGCGAAAGAAACAGTAAAAGAAGAAAAGCCTCTTCCGTCTGTAAGCACGCTGATCAATAAATTCAGATCGGCTTTTAATGAACGGAAAGTTTCCTTCTCAATTCCTTACGGAACTAAAATTGAAAACATTAAAGTTGATACTGTGAACAGATCTGTAACCGTAGATCTCAGCCGGCAGTTTTCGTTTTTGGCTTTCAGGGACAGTAACGTAAAAGAGATTTATAATTCGATAAAAAGTAATTTCGGAAGATTCGCGGGATTTAATTTTACAATAAGATCGCTCGGTTATCCGATTGAAGATTTTATTCCTAATTATTTCAGGAAAAATTCTTCGCAGTATGATGAAAGCCGCATACCCAAACCGGG
>JBJKTB010000534.1:0-4889 GCA_046703345.1 Ignavibacteriaceae bacterium | reverse complement strand
GAGAAAAGAACTCTAAACAAAAATATCTGAAATACATGATAGACGAAAAACTTCTAGCGCTGGACGGCTACGCTCATGGCCTTGAAGATTCTTCAAAGGTGAAAAATCTTCTTTCGGCAATTCAAGGCGATCTCGCGACCGACAGGATGTTTTACAAGGATATTTACGACAAAATTAAAATTCCGAACTCGGAAATCGACACAGCTATCGCGGAAAAACAGGTTACCTATCAAATAAAATGGCTGTTCGCTCCGAATAAAGACAGCTTAAATTATTATGTGAATAAATTAAAGAACGGAATATCATTTGATTCGCTTTTTAGTTTACAGCTGGAAGATTCGGTGTATAAAGATCAGCGCTCAATGAAGATGGATAAATTCAAGCTGCGTATGAGAAATCCGGAGATGCTGAACGTTGTTGAAAATTTAAAGGCGGGCGAAGTATCCCAGCCGGTTCACGGGCCTGACGGATGGTATATAGTGAAGCTGACCGACATATGGCAGAACGCAATTTTATCACAGACTCAGATGGAGAAAAATAAAATAGACGCGGTGAACGCTTTAAAACTTAAAAAATCGGATAAGGAATCGGATATATACGTAAGGAAAATAATGCTTAAGCACGATCCCGTAATTCAGGGAAGAGCTTTTGACGTGCTACGCTCTTATATGGGAAACTTTGTGCTCCCTAAGAAGAAATTCGATGAATGGAAACTTGACGACAGAATGCAGAAAGAATTGAAAAGCCTCGACTCTCTTTCCGCCGGACAAATAGGGAAACTTGTGCTTGTAAAGTTGAACAGCGGTAATATTACTCTCGATGATTTTCTTAACTGGTACAGAATGAGAGACGAATATCTTAAATTCGACGAATCGAATTTTAATGATTTTTCCGCCTCGCTCGAAAAGCAGGTCTGGCAGATGGTACGCGATCATCTTCTTATCTCTGAGGCTTACGCCAGGGGATTTCAGAATCTTCCTCTTGTAAAGCAGCAGGTAGGCTGGTGGAGGGACAAAATCGTCTACGCGGTTGTAAGGGATCAGCTGGCGCATTCCATCGGACTTGATATAGAGATGCCGACTTCGGTTAAGAGCAAGTTTAACGACAAACAGCAGGAGCTTATAGAAAAAACATTCCGCAAACTGCAGCAGCTTAAAAAGAAATACAAAGTGCAGATTAACGAGAAGTTATTGGGAGATATTGAAGTTCAGGATTCCGACGAGCCGAGCGCGGTTGATTTTTATATAGTAAAGAAAGGCGGAACATTTCCGCATCCGGCATATCCGTCAATTGATTTTTCCTGGCAGGCATGGGAATAAAATCTTTCTTTAATTTTTAACGGATGGTTTGTGTAATTCTCAAGAGAGTTTATAAAACCTGCTTGTAAGCAGGTTCTTATTTTTGTGACAGCCTTATTAAAGTATGAAATTCAAAAATCACATAAAGATAGTAATATTTTTATTACTTGTGCTTAGCCAGTTGTCGTGCAGTTCGCGAGCCGACCGGAACCCAGACAATTTAATATACTGGTCTAGCAACAATACACAGGAAATAGCTTTCGCAAAGTATATAGTTGACGCATGGAACAAGGCGCATCCGAATGAACACATTTCAACACAGCCTGTGCCTGAAGGACAGTCTAGCGAAGAAATAATACTGGCAGCAGTAGTCGGCAAGACGACTCCGGATATATATTCGAACATGTGGCAGGGCGACGTAGCTGATTACGCCAAAGCCGGAGTTCTTGTCGCGCTGGATACATTAAAAGGATTCAAAGATTTCATTTACAGCCGCTGCGACACATCGGTTGTAAAAGAGGTAACCAATCCGGACGGACATATCTACCAGATACCATGGAAAATAAATCCAATCATGCTGATGTACAACAAGAATATAATTTCTCAGCTCGGATTAAGCGGGCCGCCGGAAACATATTCGCAATTCGATTCGGCAGCGGAAAAATTTAAGGATGAGAACATCAGTCCTCAGGGATACGTTACTAAATGGTTCGGATACGCAGAAGTACTGGTAACCTGGTGGCAGAGATTTTTCGATTTTTATCCTTTATACATAGCGGCTTCGGGAGGCGGATCGCTGATAAAGGATAACAGAGCCGCATTCGATAACAAATATGCAGTTGAAGTATTTGAATTCTTAAGAAATTTATATGCGCACGATTATTTTGCGAAAGAACGTCTTTCAGTAAGGCAGGATGTTTTTCTTTCAAGCACTATAGCAACAAGATTTACAGGGCCGTGGGAAATATCCCATGCTGACAGATATAAGCCTAAAGGATTCAAATTCGGATTTACGCATATGCCGGTACCGGATAATCATAAAGGCCCTGTATATACATATTGCGATCCTAAGAACATTGTAATTTTTAAGACGTGTCCCAACGCGGAACTAGCCTGGCGTTTTATAAAATTCATGATTGAGAAGCAGAACGACCTAAAACTTCTTGAATATACGAATCAGCTTCCGAGGAGGAAGGATTTGGAAACAGATACAGCCTTCGCCGAATATTTCAAGAATAATCCTAAGATGGTGGAATTCGCAAAACAGGCAAAATACGTAAAGGGAACCGATCCTTATCCGAACCTGACTGAGGTGTTCGATATTATTTCGCAGGAATATGAAGCAAGCGTAATATACGGAAAGAAATCGGCACAGCAGGCTTTAGACGACGCCGCAAAAGCGGTAAATCTTCTTTACATGAAATAAGAGAGAAGAAAAGACATTCAGATGAACAGGAAAAAATTAGTTCCTTATATACTCGTATCGCCGTATATAATATACGTTCTGATATTCATCGCTTTCCCGGTGATATTTTCGGTTGTATTGACATTTCATAAGTGGAATATAATTTCGCCGATGGAATACAGCGGATTGAATAATTATGTACGTTTATTCCATGACGAATTTTTTCTTAAATCTTTAGTAAACACTTTTATTTTCCTGATCATTCATATACCGCTGCAGATAATAATCGCTCTTTTCCTGGCGGAAGTGCTGAATCAGAAAATACGGGCGAGAGGATTTTTCAGAGCGTCATTTTTTCTGCCTGTAATAGTATCGGGGGTTGTGGTAACAATACTCTGGCAGCAGCTTTACGGATTTGATACCGGGCTTCTAAACAGGATTCTTATAGCATTCGGACTCGGAAGGATAGGCTGGCTGGTTGATCCCGCATGGGCTATGCCTTCTATTGCTATCATGGCGACGTGGAAAAATGTAGGCCTTTACATAGTTCTTTTTCTGGTAGGACTTCAGACGGTTCCGAGGCATTATTATGAAGCCGCAGATCTTGAGGGTGCTTCAAGATGGCAGAAGTTCAGAAACATTACTCTGCCGATGATAAATCCGACCATATTTCTTGTTGTGGTTCTTTCGACGATAGGAGGTTTCTCATTGTTTATTGAGCCTTACATAATGACGGGGGGAGGGCCGTTGAACAGCACTCTTTCGGCAGTGCTTTACATTTACAAGCAGGGATTCTTCTACTATCATATGGGATATTCCGCGACTCTAGGTTTATTCTTCGCAGTACTTATACTCGCGGTTGTAATGCTTCAGAAAAAATTTATAGAACAGGATTATTGATATTATGAAAAAGATAATCTTCTATATTTTACTTATCGCGGGAGCATTGATATTCCTATATCCTTTTATATGGATGCTTGTAGCTTCCATTTCACCGGAGAATCAGATAGGCAGCTTAACATTTTTACCTTCTTCGCTTACATTAAGCAGCTACAAGCAGATGTTTGAGAAAATACCGATGATAAGAGCTTTTTTTAACAGTCTCTTGGTATCTTCGACCATTACTGCGGGAGTGCTGGTATTCGGTTCCATGGTAGGGTACGCTCTTTCCAGACTTGAGTTCAAAGGCCGCAATCTGATCTTTTATATTATAATCTTCACAATGACTCTGCCGTTCCAGATAACCCTGATACCGCAGTATATAATAATGGTAAAGATGAACTGGGTTGATACTTACTGGGCGCTGATAGTTCCGTATTTGATGAGCGCACTCGGAATAGTGATGTTCAGACAATACTTCAAAAGCATACCGCAGGATCTGATTGACGCGGCGAGACTAGACGGATGCGGAGACATACAGATAATCTTCAGGATACTTTGGCCAAACTCAGTGCCGGCATTAGTTACGGTAGGAATATTAACATTTATGGCTTCATGGAATGAAGTGCTTTGGCCGTTGATAGTAATAAGGAACGACAAGCTTATGACCATGCCTCAGCTTGTAACGCTGTTTGCCGTAGGAGGAGCGGCGGATTCGCAGCTCGGAGTGAAACTTGCGGCGGCAACTATGCTTGCGCTCCCCATTGTTATAGCGTATCTGTTCTTCCAGAAATATTTTATTCAGAGCATGGCATCAACTGGGATAAAAGAATAAAGGGAAAGGTTAAAAGTAAAAAGAAAAATAAGCTATGAAAGTAGAAAGACTAGAAAATAAACTTTATGCAGATCCGAAAAGGATAATTATGCAGTTCTTTAATCCGGGTAATGAAGCAAGGATTAAAAATGTGATTTCAAGAATTACGTTAATGAGCGCAGAAGAAGCCGAAGTTCAAATGAAATCAATTAAGAAGGAATTTGAGAGCAGACATAAGAATTTTAAAAATAAGATTAGGGAAAACTATAATAGAATAAAGCATTATTTGAGCGGTACTGTACAATTGTCCGATGCTCATATATTTCTGCTGGGCGCATATTTTTCGAAGGAATACTCGATAGAAGCTGCTGCTTTGTTCAATCCATCAATCGTACCGCATCCCGATCAATCAGGATTAAATAAAGGCGAAACGCGTTTTGTGATGAGTCTAAGGGCAACAGGTGAAGGACATATATCATCGGTTGAATTCAGG
>JBJKTB010000533.1:0-3942 GCA_046703345.1 Ignavibacteriaceae bacterium | reverse complement strand
CCGGCTTAATCTCAAGACAGCATTACGAGGAATTTGTTCTTCCGTACGAAAAGATGATTGTTGAGGGAATACGCAAGGAATTTGATATTCCGGTTTACACGCATACCTGCGGCAGCATAGGCGACCGTCTCGATCTTATGATGGCAACCGGTACACAGGGAATTGATACGCTCGATCCGCCGCCGCTCGGAACAGTGGATCTTGAAGAAGCAAAAAAAATGCTTACCGGCAAAGTATTTATAAAGGGAAACATCGATCCCGTGAATACGCTTCTAAACGCTTCCGAAGAAGAATTAAAGAAAGATGTGGAGTGGAGAATAAAGACCGGCAAGCCGCAGGGCGGTTATATACTGAGTTCCGCGTGCTCTGTCGCTCCGTATACTTCTCCCGCTAAAATTGAACTTTTAACTCAACTGGCTGAACAATACGGAAAATGGGATGAGTGAAGAGCTTTTAAAAGAACTTGCCGATACTGTTATAGACGGCAATAAGGATCGATGCGTAGAAATTACTAATCAACTTCTGCAGACGGGATATGCTGCCAAAGATATACTCGATAACGGTCTGCTTCCGGGTATGGACGTTGTGGGAATCAGATTCCGCGACAATATTATTTTTGTACCTCAGGTTCTCATCTCAGCGCGCGCAATGAAATCCTCACTTGCTATACTTGAACCTCTTCTTTCCAAAGCCGATCTTAAAGGAACCGGCACTATCATAATGGGAACTGTGAAGGGAGACATTCATGATATCGGTAAAAATATCGTATCTATGATGCTCCGAAGCAGCGGATTTACCGTCATAGATCTCGGCATAGACACAAAAGCAGAAAAGTTTCTTGAAGCGGTGAAAAAAGAAAACGCCGATATAGTAGGAATGTCAGCTCTTCTTACAACTACTATGGGCTATATGAAAACGGTTATTGACAAATTTAAAGATGAAGGAATTGAAATAAAATCAATGGTAGGGGGCGCGCCGATATCTAAAGCATTTGCAAAAGAAATCGGTGCCGACGGATATGCCAAGAACGCTTCCGATGCGGTTAAACTCGCGAAACAGTTAATCGGATTAATTCCAAGGGAGGAAACAATTGAGTAATTTTCTCGAAGTATTGAATTCAGGTAAAATCCTTCTGTGCGACGGAGCCATGGGTACGGAACTTCAAAAAAGAGGTCTCCCCTCCGGAGCCTGCCCGGAAGAGTATAATGTTTCACATCCTGATATCATCAGGAACATACATAAAAATTATTACGACGCAGGCTCCGATATTGTGGAGACCAATACATTCGGCGCAAACCGCGCACGACTTAAACTTCACGGGTATGAAGACCGGGTGGTTGAGTTCTGTAAAGCAGCCGCAGCGCTTGCGCGGTCCGTTTGTCCTTCCGGTAAATTTGTTGCCGGTTCTGTAGGACCAACCGGAGATATACTTGAACCTCTCGGCACATTATCCGAAAAAGACGCCTACGATATGTTCGCGGAACAGGCTAAAGCGCTTGAGGAAGGCGGAGTGGACGTTATTTATATTGAAACTATGATGGCGGCCGAGGAGGGCGTTATCGCGGTTAAAGCAGCCAAAGAAAATACTTCGCTTCCCGTAGTTGCGAGCATGACGTTCGAAATGGGAAAAGCGGGACTTAGAACTATGTGGGGAGTGGATGTTAAGTCAGCTGTTAACGCTTATACCTCCGCAGGCGCGGATGTAATAGGCGCCAACTGCGGCAAGGGCTTTGACGAGATGATTTCCATTATAAAAGAAATGCGTCCTCTGACCGGCAAGCCGGTTATTGCACAGTCGAACGCCGGTATTCCGGAATGGACGCACGGCATGTCGGTGTATACCGAAACTCCCGAAGTAATGGCGCCCAAAGCCGAAGAGATCATAAAATCGGGCGTTAATATTCTCGGAGGATGCTGCGGCACAGGGCCCGCCCATATAAAAAAAATGAGGGAAATTCTGGATCGATTTGAATAATCTCACATCTCATTTCTATATAAATTTTATTTTTTGATTTAACAATTTGCGCAATACGGTTTTGCTTAAGACCGTATTGCATGTATGCCGTTGGTTCAATTAAAAATTTATTAAAACGAATATTTTTAATTATAATGATTACAAGGATTAATTTATCATGAATTTCGATATGACTGATTTTGCGGAAGATGTAATTAGTGCAAGTCATGAGATGCCTGTTCTTGTCGATTTCTGGGCAGAGTGGTGCGCCCCATGCCGCGCGCTTAGTCCGGTTCTTGAAAGACTGGCTGAGAGATTTAAGGATCAGTGGAAGCTGGTAAAAATAAATTCCGATCAGTATTCCGATATAGCTTCTCAGTACGGCGTAAGAGGCATTCCCAATGTTAAATTGTTTATTGACGGAAAAGTTGCGAACGAATTTACCGGAGCGCTTCCTGAAAACATGATTCTTGACTGGCTTAAAAAAGCTATTCCGGGTAAAAGCGATAAGAATATTAAAACAGCGGAAGATTTATTGTCGCACGGTAAAACAGACGATGCGGTCAGTCTTCTTTACGATATAATAAAAAATGAACCGGCTAACGAACATGCAAAAGTACTTTTATCAAAAGCGCTGTTCTTCACGAAACCGGATGAAAGTATTAAACTGCTTGAGGGAATAGACGAACTTTCCGAATATTCCGAAACCGTTAATTCTATCAGAACTTTCGCAAGACTAATTGAATTAAGCAAAGACGGCAAGCAACTTCCCGACAGCGCCGCCAAGCCGGTTTATCTGCAGGCAATTGAAGATATCAAAAATAATGATTTCGACTCGGCGCTAAGCCGTTTTATAGAGGTGATCCGCGATGACAGATATTTTGACGACGACGGTGCACGCAAAGCTTGCATTGCAATTTTCAAATATCTCGGCGAAGACAACGAAACAACAATTAAACACAGGCGCGATTTCGGCAGCGCATTGTATGTTTGATAGATCGCTTGTGTAATTAATTATTCTTAGCTAGCGAAGTGTTCGATTTACAGTATCACCCCGCCGCCGAGACAGGTTTCATCCTGATAGAATACTGCAAACTGGCCGGCAGCAATTCCCTGATCCGGTTTATCGATTTTTACTTCCGCGGTTTCGTCATCAATAAACTTAAGCCGGCAGCCGTAGATATGAGCGCCGTGGCGTATCTTCACGCCCATCGTAGCGGCTGAAGGTTTGTTCCCGCTTATCCAGTTAAATTTTCCTACTTGAAATGTGTCTCTTGCTCTCTTAGCCGTATTCTCTCTCGAGATGAAGATGATATTGTTCGGAATATCTTTCTTCACAACATACCACGGGCCGCCGGAAAGCCCGAGGCCGGATCTCTGACCGATGGTATAAAAATAATAACCGTTATGAGTACCGAGTTTCTTCCCGGTTTCTAGTTCAACTATATCTCCGGGAAGCTCGCCGAGATGATGCTTTACGAATTCATTGAATTTAATTTGGCCGAGAAAGCATATACCCTGACTGTCTTTCCTTTCCATGTTTGGAAGTTTGTACTTCTGCGCAAGTTCCCTCACCTGCTTTTTGTTCAAATCGCCTAAAGGAAAATACGCGCGCGACAGCTGCTGCTGGGTTAAGTAAGCTAAAAAATAAGTTTGATCCTTTACCGGATCGGGAGCGCGTTTTAATATAAACCGGCCGCCGCCGTTTTCAAGCTTTGCGTAATGGCCGCTGGCAACCTTTTCGTATGACGGATCTATCTTATCATAAAACTGTCCGAATTTAATGAGACTGTTGCAGAATATATCGGGATTGGGAGTTCGGCCTTCTTTTATTTCACTGATGGTATAAGTTACAACCGTTTCCCAGTATTCGTCCTGAAGCGGAAGAACTTCAAGAGGAATTCCGGCCTGTTCGCATACGCCGCGCGCGTAGCTAAGATCCTCTTCCCAGGGACAATCTCCGAGAAAAGAAAATTCATCCTGAAGCC
>JBJKTB010000532.1:0-7607 GCA_046703345.1 Ignavibacteriaceae bacterium | reverse complement strand
CCTGAGTATCGTAATCATTGAGTGAATTAACTGTATCGTTTACTGAAGCAAGATAACCAATGTCAACCAGCGAGGCTATTTCGCCGTATTTTGTCAGGCTCTTTATCAAAGCCTTATGCTGTTCTGCTTTGGCAGCATCCACAAAAAACGTAGCCGGTACTTTTTCAGATCTTAGTATAGGAAGCAGATTATTTATATTGTTTACATCTTTAGACAGTTCCGGGGAAATAACGGCAGCTGCTTCGTAGTCGGACGGCCAGGCTTTAACAAAAGCAATCGGTCTGTATGTCAGCCAATCCATGCTATTGTTAAACAGCCTGTCGAAAAATATATAATCCTCCTGAACACCTATAACAGAATTTATTTCAAATCCCATCCAAACGAAACGGCCGGTGCCGTAAGTTCCGTAAACAATGCCTGCGCTTTTCTTTATCTGCTCTCTGGATAATCCTTCCTGAAGCCTGTAGTTGTACCAAAAACTAGCCTGAATAGTTCTCGGGTCTAAAACTTCAACAGACATAGGCCTGTCCCACGTTGCCACTCTTAAAGGAAATCCCGCGGGAATATTAGCCGTAATAGGAAGCCCGCCTCGTAGCGTGTGAATCTTGGTTATTTCGTCGCGCGAAATTTCTTTGGTAAATTTTAAGCCGTAAACTTCGGAAAAGAAGTCCCATCCTCTCCATTTCCCGTCGTCCGAATAAGTTGCCGTACCGCTTGTAGCGAAAATGCTTCCGCCTCCGCTTAAATACTTCTTAAGTTCAATTATCTCTCTGTCGCTTAAAGATCTTGAGCCGGGAAGAATCAACAGCTTATATTTTTTTTCTAGGCCTAACTCGATTGTAGAATCCGCAATAACATCGCATCTGTAGCCCGATTCGGCAAGAAATTTCTTCCATGTGTTGATATTGTCGTTCAGCCAGGTGCTTCCCTGCGGAAGCATGTTCTCGGTATACTGAGAGTATAAAATTCCGATAGTGGGTTTGGAGCCGTACAGTACGTCTTTTATCACCGCAGAATTGGGAACAAGTTCCTGGGCTTTAAATCGGCCGAATACACCTCTTAAAATGAAAAGGTATATTAGTATCGACCCGACGATAAACACCAGCCCGCTTAACAGAATTAAGGCCTGGTTAATCCCGCCTCTTTTTTTAGCTTTTACCGCCACTTTAATGCTCCGGGCTCTTTGTCTTCTTTAGTAGGAATGTAACCTTCTGAGGTGTACTTCAAAAATTTTGAATCCCTGAATGCCCTTTCCGCTGGCTGCTGCGCTGCACCTTCGGCGGCGCTTGCGTATCCCGTACCGGCCTGAGTTGTGGCATATGGACGGCGGGAAGCTGCATAAGGCTGCGGCTGAGGCGTAAATCTCGGCTGCGAAGGAGCCTGAGCAGGCTGCTGTATTATTATTGGCTGACGCTGAAACGAAGGCGTGGGTTGAGTTTCTATATAGATCGGCTGTGGTACAACCTTGGCCGGTTCCTGTACGGGCTTTTGCCCAGACGCTGCGGCCGGAGTAACAATCTCCGCCTTTACTTCCGCTGGCTGCGGTGTTACGGCTGCCTGCCCTTTCCTCTCTCTTACCTTATAGAGGATGTATGCACCAACAGCCAACAAGAACGTGCTTATGGTAGCAACCAAAATGATTGTTGATAGGATGGGAATTAGTTCCATTCGAAACCTCTTTTATTTAATTATTATTAGTATCAGGCTTTAGCCACGCCTACTCTCTCAAGTTTTCCCCACGTCATTCTGATGCCGAGAAACTCTTCGATTGTGGACATGAGTTTACAAATATCAACTATAAGTATGAAAAACATTCTGTAAATTATTGAATAACCTACCAATCTGAACTCTTCCTTCTCAACCGCAACACAATAAAGCGCGGTTACAAGATCAAGCAGCGCTAGACCCGCCCACCAGAAGAAAATCAGAGACGAAAATCCGAAAGCCAAGGCTGCAATTATGAAAAACAGATTCGCAGCAATATTCATAGCCGGCCAGATCAAAGCTTCGTAGAACATAGTCCATAATATGAACGTATCGCCGAAATTTATGCTCGGGTTTACAAGCAGTTTTTTGTGCTTTCGGATGGACTGGATAATCCCTCTAGTCCATCTGTAACGCTGTTTTAATAACTGCTGAAGCTTTGCCGGCGCTTCTGTAAAAGAAATCGAATTCGGTTCGTAATAAATTTTCCAGCCGTTGGCCAGTATTTTCAACGTTAGATCGGCATCCTCGGCAAAAGTATCGCTCGAATAAAATCCGGCTTCCTCTATCGCTTTCTTTCTGAAAATTCCGATAGGTCCGGGAATGATGTTAACTAGCCTTATATAACTCTGCGCGCTGCGGGCCATATTCAAACCCTCGATGTATTCCAGCGCCTGAAGATCGGTGAACAGTTTGCCTCTGTTTAAAACTTTCACGTTTCCGGCTACTGCGCCTATTTCCGGGTTCGTAAAATGCCTTACGGCAAGTTTCAAACTGTCCGGCGATAACTGAGAATCTCCGTCCATAC
Organism: Ignavibacteriaceae bacterium; assembly: GCA_046703345.1. Classification (GTDB taxonomy): domain Bacteria; phylum Bacteroidota; class Ignavibacteria; order Ignavibacteriales; family Ignavibacteriaceae; genus FEN-1297. The sequence continues at coordinate 5,095 of JBJKTB010000532.1, read as the reverse complement.
AAAGTATAATTTCGGACTTTGAATATTTGATTCCGGCATTCAGAGCTTTGGCCTTACCTGCGTTGGGCTTATTTATCAAACTTACTTTAACATCAGTCAGTTTGCCTTTTTGATAGCCGACTAATTTTTCGGCAACTTGTTTCGTCTTATCGGTTGAGCCGTCGTTAATAATTATAATTTCGTAATTCGGGTAATTCAATTCGAGAAGAGAATTAACGGAATCGGCAACGACTTTCTCTTCATTATAAACAGGAACAAGTATTGAAACAAACGGGAAATAACCGGATGCCGGAGCCGTATACGTATACTGATTAATATACAAGTAAGCCAGCGTAAGAATAGCAAAATACCTGAAAAGCAGAATGAACAAGAATATTACCAAAGCTACTATAGTTGCGTATTCGAGCAGGGCGCGAAATGACAATACTGTTAACGGCAGCGTGTAGGCAATAACCAGTATCAGAAATAATGAAATACTGCCGGTTATTATGATCCTTCGGAAAAGCCTTTTGCCTCTGTTATCTTCCGATTTAGAATCTTCCTTATTGTCCAGCAGGAGCGTCGCTCTTTTTACCGGTTGATTTAATTCCATAATTCTCTCTTTTTACAATTTCTGTCGAATATTCAATTTTAGTGCCATTAAAACATTTCATTAATCGCGATAAAAACACCACTAAATATCATAATTTGTAACAGTTTAAGATATAAGTTTAAGAATGTATCAATTTTAACCACATCTTACAGAATTCTTCACTTATTAAATTTCTGGATATATTAATACCTAAAAACTTCAGTATTCAATTCTGCTGTGGGAGAAAAGCAAAGTTTTTTATGTAAATTAATACTTTAGAAATTAAAATGCGGTCCCTTTTTCGGTTCTGCCCGGAAAGTGTGATTGCCAGCCTTATCTTAACTTTTCCGCCGCTATAAACATAAAAAAGGGATTTTAATCCGAGCCTTAAAATCCCTTTCTCCCAAACTATCTTTTTACGGCTTTACAGCGACCAGTAAGCCGAAATTGTTGCCCCGAAAGAGCTGTATCCGGTATAATTCTGAACACTGCTGCCGCCGGTTATTCTTCCCTGAAGTGTAAGTCTGTCGAACAGCCTGAATGTAGCCGCAGCGTATGCCGATCTCAGAATGTAATTGCTGTTACCAATAAAGCCGATCATCCCTCCTAAAGTAACAGTTGCCGTTGTGTCGTGAATAATATCCCATTCTGCCCACAGGTTGTGCGATGTGTAAGTCTGCGGAGAGAAATAAAGATATGAGGTTCTCTTGAATCCGCCGGTATAGAATTCATAACCCAGTATGAAATCCGGATAAAAATATTTTCCGATCCTAAAACTGAAATTATATCCCTGATTTCCGTCTTCGATGAAACTGTAATACGAATAGTCGGAAGCAATGCGCAGACCGGATTTCCACTGATAAGATCCTCCGAGCCTGTACATATTAGCGTTAATTCTTATACCGATAAGATAGGGAGAATAAATTATCTGCGAGGCGTCAAGTTTTGAATATGTCGCGTACGCCGAATATTTATGCGCTACTTCGGAACGAAGAATAACATCGGCGACCGGCTGTGTGTATGTTCCGCCGTAGTTGTTGTTACCAAAATTAACGCCAAGTGTAAGCGCTTCCATCAACCGCAAAGTAAGGTCCCATCTGATAGTATTGCTGTTAACCTGAGCCGCATTGGAAGTGAGTGAAGTTCTGAATCCTTCGGCTCCGACGGTTAGGAATGATGTTATTCCAACGTCTATTCTCAGGCCCTGGATGTTATTCCTTACTCCCAGGTTATCTTGGTAGTAGGACGCGTAAGGAGTAATAAGAGTGTACTGCGGGAAGGAAGAGAGTATTCCGCGGAATCCTGTTACCGGCATCCAGTTGTATCTCGCTTCCACCATCGCATTTTGGGTTGAATCGAGTTTCAACTTGTCCTGCATGTTCTCGTAAACGTCCCTTGCCTTATCATATTCATGCATCCTGAAATAAGAATCGCCCAGATAAAGATTCACGTTGAAGTTATCGGGATTAGCTTTTGCAAGCCTCTGAAAATTATCGAGCGCCTGAACGCTGTCGCCCATCGCGAAATAAGCGGTAGCCCTGGAATAGTCTATATTAAAATCATATCCTTTGTTTAGAAGATCGTTATAAATATCAATAGCGCTCTGATAATGCCCGGCGCAGACGTTCACGTCGGCGTATTCTTTTTCAATAAGAGAATTATCGGGTGAATTCTTTAAGAACTGCTGATAGAGCGGAAGTGCGTCTTCGCATTTGCCGGCGTTGTATAAATCCTCGGCCTGCTGCAGTATAGCGTAATTCTGCTCTTCTTTGTAACGAAACTTGTTCATAGTCAAAGAAGACTCGAGGCTCTTCAATTCTGGAAAATCAGGATTTATGGTTTTTATTTTATCCATATATCCCTGAGCGGCGGTAAAATCATTCTGCCTCATGCTTAGCGAACTTACTGCTACCAGTGCGCCTAAATTATTCGGCTCGTTCGAAAGCACGTTGTTTAAATAAACTTTTGCAGTGTCGAGATCCTGACCGGTCCAGACATCCAGCTGCGCAAGAAATAACTGATACTTTAAATTATCAGGCGACATCTTCAGCAGAGTCTGCATCTTGTCTCTTGCCCTGAAAAACTGCCGGTTGTTAGCTTCTGCTTTAGCGTAATTAAATAAAACCTGTTCATCGCCCGGATAGCTATTTAGGTATGTCGTATAAACAGCCAATGCGGAATCGTAGTCCTGCATCTTGGAATAATACTGCCCCAAATTCAGCACTACTTCCTTGTTTGTAGAATCAGCGGCGAACTTTGCTTTGTAATCCTCAATCTTTTGCTGATATACCACTGTTCTGATGGAATCTATATTGCTCGCAAGCTGGGCTACTTCAACCGAATCATACTGCGCCTGCTGCAGAAGTGCTATCTGCTGGGAAGCCTCCTCAAAGCGGTCGACTTTGTACAAAGCCTTTACCAACTCAAGACGCGTGGCGTTATCGTCCGGCCTTCTTCTTAAAATACTGTAGTATCTGTCAATCGGATATACGAATGCTGGACGTTTGGGCGGAAGCCCGTAATTATAATATCTGTAGGAAGTGTCGTTTACTGTGTATATATATCCTTTTCCTTTTGCCTGATCAAGCCCGTCCATCGCTTCTTTAAAATAAGGCTTTAAAGCCAGCGCGTTTTCAAATGCCTCTATAGCTATTTTATTCTTGCCTAGCCAAAGTGAAAAATAGCCGAACCTCGACCACTAGCGCTGATCGTTCGGATACTCCTCTGTATATCTCTTTAAAATCGGCCAGCCCTTTGCTATATGGCCGGTCTTCGCAAGAATTTCGGAGTAACGGATTATTTCGTCGGGAGAGGCATGGGCCATTGTTAAATACTTATCGTACCATTCCTCTGCTATCGGCCATTTACCTAAATTTTTGTAGCATTTGCCGATGTTAAGGTAGTTTTCCGGATTTGAAGGGTTTATCGCGATCTCCCTTTTGTAGCCTTCAATGTCATTATAAAGAAGCGTGTACCAGGTATTAGTAGCTCTGCTTAAATTTGCGTTTATCTCTTTGTTGTCGGGCTCAAGTTTTCTTGCCGATCTGAAGTCGTATACGGAAAGCTCGAACTGCTGCCGCTGCTCGTAGCATAAACCTCTTAAATTATATCCCTCCGCCTGCTGAGGGCGCGCGGATATGTACCTGTTAAGAAGATCGATTGCCTCGCCGTAACGTCCCACTTTCATCTCTCTTACGGCTTCGGCTTTCATTGCTTCTACCTGAGACTGTGCTCTAACGGCAAACAATCCCCCCGCCGCCAATATTAAAACTATGAGGGTATATAGCTTCGTTTTCATCGGTGCTTTCTTTTAATGGAAGCCTAACTTATTTTTTTCTGTCACTTCATCCCCCATCAATTGCCTGAATATATCGTCAGCATTCTGAATAGTCTCATCTACTTTAACCGCAAAAACAGAAATGTATTGAGTTACGCTCTTCAAATAGTCAGGATCGTTGTTAGGAAGATTGCCTTTTATCTTTACTAAAAGATTGTTAATGCTTCTCTGGTCTTCCTTGGTAACAAGAACAATAACTTTATTGCTGAGCACGGCAATCTTCTCTTTCTTATCGGTCGAAAGCCTAACTGCGTTCTTCAACTGGTTCAGCGTTAGCAGTCCCTGTTTTTCCGCTGCCTGATCGAGACGGAAAGAGATTATTGTGAAGACCTGCCCTGTGCTCTTAAAAAGTGCTATCTGATTGTTTAGTATCAGGTAAAAATCGTTGATCGAATAAACGTTTGAAAAAGTTACCTCTTCATCGGGAAGATCCATCTCCGCCAATGTTTTGTACTTGAGGTCCGATTCCGCTGCAACCGCTGCGGTATGCCTGGCCGTTGAAGTTGAAGGCTTGTAATCAACAGTGATGCCTTTATAAGGCTCAATAAAGTAGTTGGCTTTAAATCTTCCTTCGGTATGACCAATGTTCGGCGTTATTGTAATGGTTCCGCCCTGCGATCTGTTTGTATCGTCTTCATTCTTCCGAAGATAAACAACTCCGGTTGAATATGCGGCCAGCGCATCTACTATTGATTCCGCGACGGGAGTTGCGGGATCGCCAAGTATAAATAAACTCGTAATTCCGGTCTCCTCAATCGCTTCAATCGTCTGTACAAATGTATCCTGAAGAAGATTAATATTGCTGAATCCGATGAAAGGAGTAAGTTCGTCAAAGACTATTTTGTTAGGCTGATACTGATCAACTACCGTTACAATGTCATTTAAATATTCAACCAGAAACTCGTCAGGATTTCCGACCTCGTACAAATCTGCTGGAGGCGCAACTCTTACCACTATAATCAGATTCTGATTCATGTAATGCTGCAAATCAAAATCTATAGAGGCCGCCTGAATCATTAAATCCTTCGGGCGCATGCTCGTAAAATAAAGACAGACTTCTTTCTGAGATGCGCATTCCATCGCATATTGAAGTGAAAGAAGCGTTCTGCCCGATTTATGCGGCCCGACTAATAAATATGTTCCGCCTCTGTAAAATCCTCCCCAGGCACTGTCAACTAGGGAAATAC
>JBJKTB010000531.1:0-5118 GCA_046703345.1 Ignavibacteriaceae bacterium | reverse complement strand
GCCAGTGTTTCCGTATCGCCTTCGTTGCGATTGCTTAATAATATTACTGTAAAATGTTCCGAAGGTATTCTGTAGATTACATTCCGGAAGCCCATTGTAACTCCGGTATGATATACTATTTCCCTATTCAAAAAGGTTTTAAGATGCCATCCGAAGCCGTAATCAAATTTCTCCCCGTTATTAAGAGTATTCCTGGTAAACGATTGCTGTATTACTTTTTGCGGCAGAAGTTTTGAAGTATAAAGCGATTGATCCCATTTATACATGTCGGCAGCGGAAGTATAAATCCCGCCGTCGCCGAGAACTGCGCTTGTTATGCTTTGATCTGTTCTCACAAAGCCGCTGTCTGTTCTTGAATAACCGAAAGCCCTGTCCGCAACTTCCGATACTCCTTTTTCATAGGCAACCGAGTTATTCATCCCGAGAGGATCGAAAATATGTTCTTTTAAAAAATCGGCAAAATGCTGTCCTGATATTTTCTCCACTATCTCCGCCAGTATTGCGTAGCCCGTATTGCTGTAACGATACTGGCTGCCGGGCTCAAAGTATGTTGAGTCCTGCCTAATCATCATATTTAGAACGTCCTTGTCTTTAACCTGAACAGTTGCAGTATCAGGAATTAGATCTTCATAAGCTATGAGTCCAGAAGTATGATCGAGAAGATTTCTCACATTAATGTTTTTGCCGTACTCGGGGAAACCGGGAAATATATCAGTCAGCCGTTCATCCAGACTGAGCCTGCCTTGATTTATAAGTATCAAAACCGCCTGCGCCGTAAATTCCTTCGTTACTGACGCGAGTCTGAAATTTGTATGAAGGGTAACCGGAATTTTATCTTCGAGATTCGCGGCACCGTAAGCCTTCTCAAAAAGGATTTTTCCGTTGCGGATTACCATAACGGCCGCTCCAGGAACACCGGGAGAATTATAAGCGGAAAGAATCGAATCCATGACAGCGCCTGTATGATTGGCTTGAGAAAACACCGTAGAAGTCATGATTGCCGAAGCGAATAAAATAAGAAAAACTTTCATCGCAGCCCCCGATATATTTTAGCAGCAATATTATTAAACATTTCATGAAATCAAATAGAATCGTCCTGAATTGAGTGAGAAATTCATTATGATTTTCTGCCCGGATCATACTTCATTAAGAGTGCAGGTCATTCACCGCCGAACGGCAGAAATTGATCTTAGATTTTCTCGAGGTTCTTTGGTATATTTACACGCTAAAATTAATGATTTTAAGATGGAATTATTAGACAAATTAAAGAAAATAAAAGAAAAGTTTGACAGGATAAATCAGCAGCTTTCCGATCCGGAATACCTGAACGACAGAGAGAAAATTGTCAATTTAAGCCGCGAAAGAAGCGAGCTTACCGATATCATACAGGCTTACGAAGGCTATGCGCAGGTATTGAAAAATATTGAGGGTAACAGGGAAATTATCGATTCCGGGATGGACAGGGAACTTACCGAACTGGCGGAAGCTGAATTAAGCGGACTTGAGGAAAAAAAGGAAAAGCTTGAAGAAGAAATAAAGTATCTGCTTTTACCGAAAGACCCCAACGACAACAAAGATATCATAATGGAAGTTAGAGCGGGAACCGGAGGCGAGGAGGCAGCTTTGTTCGCCGGCGATCTTTTTAGAATGTATACTAGATACGCTGAAACCAAGGGCTGGAAAGTTGAGTTGATCGACATAAACGATACCGGACTCGGCGGAATTAAAGAAGCCGTATTTTCAATCAGCGGGGCGAGCGTTTTCGGCGAATTAAAATTTGAGAGCGGAGTACACAGAGTGCAGCGCGTACCGGCTACCGAAGCAAGCGGAAGAGTACATACTTCGGCGGCATCTGTCGCTGTTCTTCCCGAAGCGGAAGATGTACAGATAGAAATTAATCAAAATGACCTGCGGATAGATATCTTCAGATCGGGAGGCGCCGGCGGACAGAACGTAAACAAAGTTGAAACCGCAGTTAGAATTACACACGTTCCCACAGGCATCGTTGTTCAATGCCAGGACGAGAGATCCCAGCTTAAGAACAGGCAGAAAGCAATGAAGGTACTCAGAGCGCGTCTGTACGATTTGAAGATGAAAGAACAGAACGCCGAGATTTCAGCCCAAAGAAAATCCATGGTGCGCAGCGGCGACAGAAGCGATAAAATAAGAACATATAATTTTCCGCAGAACAGAGTAACCGACCACAGAATCGGACTTACACTCTATAATCTTGCCAACATTATGGAAGGCGATTTATCCGAGCTTATAGAACAATTGAAACTTGCCGACAGAACAGAAAAGCTTCAAGCAAGCACTGAAGTATAGAAGATAATCAATTCCCGGTTTTAAAATTTTCCAGAATTCTAATCAAAAAAACCAGTACAAAACCCAGAAACGACAATCCTACGTCTTCAATATCAATTTTAAACATGCTTACCGAACCTATAAGATAGCCGAGAAATTTTGCGGCCGTAAGAATTGCAAAAAACGCTAAAAAACCGAACAGACCAGATCGAACGGGAAGAAATATAAAATCGCGGATAAAAGAGTGTGAAATTCCTTTTTCTCCCCTGTTACTGACTAAAGACGATACGGCATCCTTCATAATTAACCCTCCAATTATGAAAGTGATTGATAAATAGTAAACAAACTATCAAGAAAGGCAAAAACTAAACTTTCTTGGGTGCTATATTAATATAAATCGGCCTTATGCGAATCATTAATTCGACGAACGGCAGTTATTGTTGGAATAATCTTCAAATGGAATTAAAACGCGGGAATTTCGTGGGGGGTAAAATTTTGCTGCGGTAATTACTGAAAATAGAATTTGTTATAAATTTGAAGGAAAATATTCTGGCTAAACCTTCAAAACAGTAATTAAGCTGATATCATCCTCAAATTTTCCATCGGTAAACCCAGTAAATCTCTCTTTTATTCCTTCGATTGGATTCTGACCAGATGCCAAACTGTTTACAAATTCAAGAAGTCTTTCCGATCCGAACTGTTCGCCGGCTTCATTTCTTGTTTCAATGATTCCGTCTGTAATCATCACAATAATATCATTCGGATGCATGGGAATCTCTATATCCTCGTACCCACCGTTTTCGGCAAAGCCAAGCAACAGGCCTTTTGATCTTATTTTTTGAGTGCTGCCGTTTTGCGAATCTTTGTACAAGATTGGAAGATCGCCTGCGCCGGCATACTTAATAACTTTATTCAATTTATCAATAATAACTACAGATAGAGTGGCAAATACTTCGGATACTTTAGCATCTTTATAAATAGAATTATTTACCTGCTGAAGTATAGTGCTGGGGGAGAAACTTTTTGCGGCCTGCAGTTCCATTCTCATTGCGCTGCGAACATAACCCGCATATGCGAAAGCAAAATACCAGGCTCCCCATTTCTTTCCCATAACGTCGCCGAGAACTATAGCAAGATTATTTTCATTAAGATTTAAGTAATCTATAAAATCTCCGCCGGGTATACCGTGAAAAGGCTGGTGCCAATGACTTATTTCGAATCCATCAAAGTGAGGAGAGCCGTCGGGTACAACTTTTGCCCTAAGGGAATCCGCGGCTTGATGAAGTTCGGTAACTATACGCTGTCTTTCTTTACCGAGACTTTTTATAATAGCGCTTACCTTAGCTACCACAACACGAGGCCCGGCGGTTTTCAGCACATAATCGGTAATGCCCATATCATATCCTTCTAGAATATCGTTTTCCTCCCCTCTGGCAGTGAGAAAAATGAAGGGAATGGATTTCAGTTCCTGATCCGCCTGGAGCATTCTTCGGAATTGAAAGCCGTCAATATTGGGCATCATAATGTCTGAAATAATTATATCTGGATTTACTGATTTAACTAGTTTCATTCCGTCATCGGCGCTGAGAGCAACCTCGCACTGAAAGCCCGCTTTATTAAGATTATACTGAAACAGTTTGGCAAGGCTGACATCGTCGTCGACTAGCACGATCTTGGGAGTACTCTGAGAAAAAGACTGCTCCAGATTTTTCTTAACGCCGTAAACCTTATAAATCTCAGTCCTTCTCATAAGAGATCTTACTTTAAGAAGAAGTTCGTTAACATCGAAAGGTTTTGTTATTACGTCGTCGCCGCCTACTTCAAGGGCTTTGGATTTATCTTCCAGACTGGCTTTTGCGGTAACAAAAACAAAAGGAAGAACCCGGTAATTTTCGTTTTCCCTTACCTTCTTGCAGAAAGTATAACCGTCCATCTCATCCATAGTTACGTCGCAAAGTACAAGATCTATCTTTTCGCTCTTCAGTACTTCAAACCCCTTTTCGGCGCCTTCTGCTTCGAATACGGTATAAGAATTGTTTTTAAGATGGTAATTCAGAAGTTTTCTTATGGTAAGATCATCATCAATTACGAGAATATTTTTCTGTGACTCGTTTGCAGTCATTTATAGTGTTCCCGGAACTGTCATTTATTGTTCTTATATTAGATTATATAATGTTTTAATCAAATACGTTAGCTGTAAAATCTTAGAGTTCGAGTAAAATTTGGACACGGCTTTTAACCGGACTTACAGTCGTACAATCTCATTTACACAATCAGCGGCTGTTTAAGAATTATGAGCCGAAACTGAGTATGGCTTCTTCTTTAGTTTTAAAGGCTTCGAAAACTCTGTACATACGCGTAAGTTCGAACATTGAATGGACTGCCGGCTGAAATCCAACAAGGCGCAAATCGCCGCCCAAGCCCGTAATTTTTTTTAGCGAAACAACAAGGGCTCCTAGAAATGTTGAGTCTATGAACTCACAGTCGGACAGATCGACCACGATTTTTCTCGCTCCCATTAGTATATCATGAGCAAGAGTCTGCTTAAACTCTTCCGCTTCTTTTAATGTGGCTCTCGAAAGATTTACCACCTCAACAACAATATCGCCATGCTGTTCTCTTATAAAATCCATATTGCACCCGGAAGTTTTAATTAATAATTCTCCGATTATTCGCCGGAGCGATTTTCTATATCATATTTTTCCATCAATCTGTAAATAGTAGCCCTGCCGAGCTGAAGCCTCTTAGCCGCCTCCACAATATTTCCGTCAGTAACCTTAAGAGCATGACGTATAGCTTCTTCCTTAAGTTTTT
>JBJKTB010000530.1:0-5457 GCA_046703345.1 Ignavibacteriaceae bacterium | reverse complement strand
GCCCTCTGCTTCTGCGAATCCATCAATTCGTTGAAACCTGCTTCATCAATCGTATATCCGTGTTCGCGTGCCATTATGTTGGTTAAGTCTACCGGAAATCCGAACGTATCGTAAAGCATGAATACGTCTCCGCCGGGAATTACTTTAGCGCCGGATGCAGAAAGATTTTTTATCAATTCGTCGAACAGCTCAATACCGCGGTCGAGAGTGGCGTTAAAACTTTCTTCCTCGGCTTTTATTACTTTTTCAACGTAAGCTTGTTTTTCTTTTATCTCAGGGAATACATCTGACATGTTTTTTACTAGTATTTTTACCAGCTGATAAAGGAAAGGTTTTTTAAGATTGAGCTTTCTACCGTACCGTGCCGCCCTTCTCAGAATTCTTCTGAGCACGTAACCTCGTCCGTCGTTGCCGGGAACAGCGCCGTCCGTTATAGCGAATGTGAGCGTTCTGATATGGTCGGCTATTACTCGCATCGGTATTCTGTCTTCTTCCTTTTCATACTTAACTCCGGAAAGCCGATCTACTTCATTAATCAACCGCATAAAAACATCTGTATCGTAGTTAGAGCTTTTTTTCTGAAGTACGGCGCACACGCGCTCGAATCCCATTCCCGTATCGATATGTTTTGCGGGCAACTCATGAAGAGTACCGTTCTCATCGCGGTTATACTGGATGAATACTAGATTCCATATCTCGATGCATTCGGGAGTGCCGGCGTTTACGAATTTAGGATTGTCGTAATCATCGCTGAGATTAATATGAATTTCGGAGCATGGCCCGCATGGTCCCGTTTCGCCCATCTCCCAGAAATTATCCTTCTCATCAAATTTTAATATATGATCGTGCTTAATGTCGGTTTGAGTTTTCCAGAGTTCGAGCGCTTCGTCGTCGGTACGGTATACGGTAGCCCAAAGTCTTTCTTTAGGCAGTTTCCAAACGTCAGTAAGAAGCTCCCATGCCCAGCCGATAGCCTCAGCTTTATAATAATCGCCGAAAGACCAGTTGCCGAGCATTTCAAAGAATGTATGATGATACGTATCGTGCCCTACTTCCTCAAGATCGTTATGCTTGCCGCTGACCCTTATGCATTTCTGAGTGTCGGCCGCTCTTTTGTACTCGCGCCTTCCGGTATTCAGAAAAACATCCTTAAACTGATTCATCCCGGCATTTGTAAATAAAAGTGTCGGATCGTCGAACGGCACTACCGGTGCGCTGTGAACTATTCTATGTTCTTTTTCTCTGAAAAATTCCAGAAACTGCTTCCTAATCTCGCTAGATGTCATTTTTCCCTACTTATTTTTTTCCGGTACAAAGATAATAAAATGCGGATAAAGCATAAACTGCCGTGTAATTTGGGATACGAAAGATGTTCTATTGTTAAACTTATCCTTATTCTTCTATAATTAAAGAGTAAAGTCATACCTCAATTCTTTTCTTTAATTGATTTTTAGTCCGCTTAGAATTACTTTTGCATATACATTCAAATCAACAAAATAGCGTATTGCCTTGGCTGTAAGCATCTCCTCAACAGATATCGAACTGATGCAACGGGTTGCCTCGTACGACTCTAAAGCCCTTGAAAGTCTGTACAACCGTTATTCTTCTCTTCTGTACACTCTTGTTAAAAAAATTGTAAACGATGAACAAGCCGCAGAGGAAGTTTTAACAGACATTTTTGTAATCATCTGGCGGAAGGTTAATCATTTTGATTTTAAGACAGGCAACGTTTACGCATGGCTTATTACCCTGGCCCGGAATAAAGCCGTGGATACTTTAAAAAGATCAAGAGGCGACGAAGATATACCGGAGTATACCGAAGAGTACGAGAATCGTTTTATCGTCCCCGGGCTTTCGCCTGTAATTGATGCCCTCGATATAAAAACAGCTCTTAATATAAAAGATAACATCGAAACCGCGTTGAATAAATTAACAGATGCGCAGCAGTACGTTATCTATCTGGCATATTACGAAGGCTATACCGAGCCGGAGATCGCTGCCAAATTAAACATTCCGCTGCCTACGGTTAAATCAAAAATCAAAATAGCGCTCGGCAATTTAAAAGATAATTTACTCGAGGGGAACGCCTGATGGGCGGTGAGAACGAACTATACGGTTTGCTGAGTGCGTATGCGCTCGGCTGCCTCGACAAGGGTGACCTGGTAAAGCTGAAAGATTACCTGGCCGGCGGCGGAGACTATCCCTGGCAGGAACTCGGCGAATACCAGAATCTGGCTTCATTGCTTCCTTCGATTTTAAATATGGAAATTCCGGCCCCGCAGCTTAAAGATAAAGTAGCAAGAAAACTTTATCGTATTAAGGACGAGAAACGTCTTAAAAGAACCTCTGCTTCAACGATGGGAGACGGCTCATCTACGGCGGGCGGTAAAACTTTTACGCGCGTTACTTCAACCGGCGAACGTTTGGTTCCGCCTGTAAAGCTTACTCATAACGATGAAGAATTTCCCGAATATCATAGAACATCAGAAGAAGATATAATCAGCGAATCTCTGAAGAAGTCCGCGGAAGATAATCTACCGCCGGTATATGACTTTGAGGTGGTAACTTCTAGAAAGCAGACCGAGCCTGAACCAATTGATAATAATTCGGAAGAAAGTTCTGCTCCGGAAGATTTGAGCGAACTTTCAAGCGAGGCACACTTTGAAAGCGCAGAAGAAAATTCCGGCTTTGTTGAAGAACGTGAAGTAGTTGACCTCAGGGAAGAGAAAACCCCGGGAAAGGCGCCTGAACTAAGGAATGCGGAAGCGAAAAAGAAGCCTTATACTCTGCACGGAGGATTTGAAACCAAGCCCGAAAAAAAATCTCACACGGGACTTATAGTCGCGATTTTAGCGGTGCTTCTCATCGCCGCCGGAGTTGTATTCGTATACCTTCGCATAACTTCCGACGTAAAAGTATACAAGACGAGCGTGGAACAGCTCAACAGCCAGATTAAAGATCTTACTAAAAAGGTTGCGGGAAACCAGGCGCTTCAAAAACTTCTTCTAACTAAGAACGTAAGAATTATAAATTTGACAGGAACTAAATTAAGTCAGGACGGATTCGGAAAATTAATTATAAGCTTCGATAACAGCAGGGCGTACCTTCAGCTGTCTCAAATGCCTGATCCTCCCAACAACGGCTCATACCAGCTCTGGGCGGAGATCTCGGGCAAGTATGTTTCGCTCGGTATTTTTAAGCCGACGGACGACGTAAACTATTTCCCGTTTACCGTACCCGAGCTGACAAACAAAACAACCACTAAATTTATTGTAACCGGCGAGCCTGAGGGCGGCGCGCAGAAACCGGGAAGGGATTTGTATCTTACAGGGGATCTTTAGTAATCATTCCGATTCGTCGTCTGATCCTTTTTTATTCGATAGAAAAAGCAGAAGTATTATTAAAACGGCGGCTGCAAAAACCGGCCAGTGACCTACCGCGATTCCGTAAATAGATTTAAAGAATGTGCCGATAGCAAAAGTGCTTGCTCCCGCAAGATAAATAAAACCCAGTACGATGAATATAATCGAAACAAGAATTAATGCCGTGTCCGAGGTATTATCGATGAAAAGCATCAGGCAGCTTAAGCCGATTATGAAAAGGACCGAAGGGAAGACTAACACCGAAGGATTAATGATATCGAAGTTTTCTATCATGAAAAAAACTATTCCGGTAAAGAAGGACGCGCTGCCGAAAAAGAGTCTTATCTTTTTATTCAGCCCCATTGAAACAAATACGGTACTTAATCCGTACAGCATAAAAGTATAGGCCAGCAGTTCGTAATTGTCGAAATACACAATGCCGAAAAGCTTAAGCATCATTGCAAGCAGAAGCAGAAAAAAAATATAGACAACTGTGTTTAATTTCATAATTGAAACTTATCCGGAAATATTACGGCAAAGATATATCGCAATAGATTGATTTCTAATGATATGGCTCAATACAAGAACGTATCCGCAAAAGCCCCCCTTAAAAACATAAAACCTTACGGTCATTAAGTCATTGTAACGCTGAGTATTTTCAAACAGCCGGGCTTCATTAAAATAATGATTAAAGTTATAAAATGCGCTGCCCCATTGTAGAGGCTACAACTTCGCTGGCAAATACCGCGCTCTTGTTCTGATTGTCAAGTATCGGATTTACCTCGGTAACCTCAAGAGAAGAAATACACCCGCAGTCGGCGATAGCTTCCATAAGAAGATGCGTTTCCCTGAAGCTTAAGCCTCCCGGCACAGGTGTTCCTACGCCCGGAGCAACCGAAGGATCCACGCTGTCAAGGTCGAAGCTTACGTGGATATGATCGACCTTTTCCTTGAACTGTTTTAATACTCTGGAGATTACCCTATGAATTCCCAGCTTATCTATATCGGTCATCGTGTAAACAGTTGGCCTGGTATTTTTTATATTTAGTCTCTCAAGCTGGTCGATGCTTCTTATTCCTATCAGAGCGCAATTTTCAGGAAGAACTTTCGGCGAGAACCCGTTCAAGTTGACGAGTTTCTCGTTGCCCAATCCCAGCGCAGCCGCTAGGGGCATACCGTGAATGTTGCCTGAGGGAGTTGAGTCTTCGGTATTCATATCCGCGTGGGCGTCAATCCATATTACTCCCAAAGTAAGATTTTTTTTCCTGCAGTAAGATGATATCCCTGCGATGCTTCCCAGCGCCATCGAATGATCACCGCCGATGCAGAGCGGGAACTGGCCTTTCTCAAGCACCTTTTCCACTTTTCCCGCCAGGGTTTTTGAAGTCCTTATTATCTCGTTAATGTATTTAAGTTTAGGATTGGCAACCTTCTGTCTTTCCATTATTCGTATAAAGATATCGCCGCTGTCGATTACTTTATATCCCAGCGCCTGAAGTTTTTCTTTAAGCCCGGCAATTCGCAGAGCTGACGGGCCCATATCCACACCCCGGCGGTCAGCGCCTAAATCCATTGGGAAGCCTATTATATTAACTGTTTTAGATTGAGGTTTCTGCATAATTACGCGAAATATTTAAATTTTTAATTGCTGTGCCAAGTTAAAAAGATTAGATTTAATATACTAATTGCCGGTGACGCCTAATATCCTACATTTAATAGTCTATTATTCTTATATTTCCAACCTAAATTAATTAGAAATATTATTATAGAATATGATTAATTACGATAAAGAACCGCAAATAAGCGTAGGTATTCTGAGTGAGGAACAGATAAATTTTGAGCTTCACGGCGATTTTAAAACCTATGGCATGAAACAAACTTTCAGCGGAAGATTTACCGCTGAAATTATCAACGATAGAATCGTTTGCCGCAGAGGAACCGATAAAATAGAAATTTCCGACGAGATTATCTTCGAACCGCAGGATCCGGCCACCGAATCTTTTTTGCTGCGGGACGTAACAATCGGCGTAAAATTTCACTGGGAAAGAAAGGAAAAGGAAAGATTTACCGGTTCCCTGAAACTCATTAAGGAAGA
>JBJKTB010000529.1:0-5379 GCA_046703345.1 Ignavibacteriaceae bacterium | reverse complement strand
GCATGAAGGGAGTTCCTGGAGTCGTTAAGCTGGGCCACTTCCTTTCTTAATCTTTTAAGGACCTCTTCCAGATTTTTTATGTTGTACTCTTTCTCGTACATGAAATGAAACTTGGACTTCAATTCCTCGTTTTCACTTCTAAGCTGTTCGAGCTCCTTTGATTTAAATAAGCCCATCTGCCGGTCTCCTTTGTTGTCGGTAAATCATGCCGCTTTCGTAATTCACTATAAGTCTAATCTTGAGGACGGCAAAGAATCTATTCCATACAGTTATTGAACTTAAACATTAGTTAGATAATATTCAATTTAGATAAAGTGCCTTAAGGCCATATATATATTATCGCGGGCGCGGGCAAACTATTTTAGTCCGGCCAGATAAAGCATTATTTTTTTGTGAATTTCGTCTATCTGCTTGACTGTGCCGGAATAATTATTCGCTATGATACTGTAGGCAATCATTCTTCCGGCCTTATCATGGATGTAACCTGAATGACTCCTTACTCCGGTTATCAATCCTGATTTTATCCTTGCGTTGTTCTGAAGAATTGTATTAACTCCGAACTTCGAAAAATATCCCGGATCATCAGCTCTTCCGGCAACCGCCATCGAATTATAGAACGCATCAAACGTTTTCTGCTTAGTCATAAATACAAGCAGACGCACCATTAGCCTCGTTGTTATCATATCTGTTCTTGATAAGCCGCAGCCGTCGTAAAGCTGCATCCCGTCGGTAGACACGCCTACAGAGTCGAGAAAAGATTCCAGCGTTTCTATTCCCGCCTCCGTACTTCCTGTTCCCTGCCGTGTTAGCCCGATTGTTTTAAGAAGCTGTTCGGTGTAAAGATTATCGCTCTTCTTGTTAATCATATAAACAATGTCTTTCAGCGGCGGCGAATAAGTTTCCGTAATCAATTTAGCGGGATCGTAGCTGCGTGACTTTTGAAGTTCGCCGGCTCCCATAGTTACAATAATTTTATAGCCGTTAAGGAAATTCTTAAAATATTGCGCCGCGAATAATGCCGGATCAGGTATGGATCCTTTAATCGAGAAAGCTGATTCTCCGGCGGGAACCGTGCCTCTAACAACCGCATCATACTGTAATGGCGCGCAGTAAATATAACCGTTGTCTCCCGATCCGGGCTTCCCGGTTGTTACATAATTCTTAAAGGTCAGACCCGGAATAACTGGATCGGTTTTTATTATTTCCGCAGGATCTCCGACAACTATGGAAGGATGAAAATAAAGATAGTAAAGGTTATCGTTGATAGTAAGCGCGCTTGTGCCCGCGCCGTAGTAATTGCCTATGTCAACCCAGTTCCAGTAATCGGGAACTCTCTTACCGTCGAACAAGGTAGCATCCGCAATAATCTCCCCGTCGATTCTTTTTATTCCCTTATTCATTACAGCCGTAGTCCAAAGATACATAAGAGTATCCAGCGGATGGGAGCCTTTAACCAGCGACGAACCTAGCGTAGGATCTCCTCCCCCGACGATATAGATGTTCCCGTTAAGTGTGCCGTCGTCGGTAATATAGCCGTCATAATAAAGCCTGGTCTTAAATCTGAAATTCTCACCAAGTATATTTAAAGCGGTGCTCGTCGTAAAAAGCTTAAGTCCGGATGCCGGAGCAAGACTTTCATCGCTGTGGTAAGAAACAATTTGTTTACCGTTATCAGTATACTCAGCGTAAATGCTCCACTGCGCATGTTTAAGCTGATCGGTATTTTTCAGCTGTGAAACTTCGCTATTGAAAGAAGCCGGGCTCTGTGCATGCCCGGTGATCGCATAAAAAAGAATAAGTACAAGTATGGAAAGTTTTTTCATCTTCTTTTCCGGAGAATGTTATTTTAAGATTAACCGGTAAAAAAATTATTAATAAAATTTTTTACCGGGATGAATTTTCAATTGTTAATATGTCACCGGAAGTTTTTCAACATGAGCAATTCACCTTACTTCCGGGCACTGTTATTTTTCGTTCTTATATAATTTTCTCGTCCTTATTTTCTCCATCTGCCGCTCAATTATCATTTCAGTAAGTGCCGAAGGTATATATTCGCGGTTATCCGGAGCGAATAATTTCTGCAGCTTTTCTTCCCCAATATCAATGCGGTAAAGAGTCTTTATAAGAAGGTCGAAGTTTTCCTCCATTATAACCGCGAGCTTACCTCTAAGGTAAAGCCTGAACTCCGCAAGATCGGCGCATTCAGCCTTCATAATACTCTGATCGAGCCCGACGGTTTTAAAATCTTTTGCTATGAATTCAGAAAGTTCTTTTACTTCGCTGTTTTCATTCCCGGCCATTAAATGTCCTTTGCTGAATATATAAATTTAAGCCGGTCTCTCAATACCGCCTTTGATTTAGCCTGCTTAGAAATGATGAGTTATACGCCCACAAATATCAGGAAATTTTTAATATAAAAAAGTGCTGATCAAAATAAAACGGAATTCCTGAAGCAGGTGATTTTACACAGATATTTCTTTTAGTCCATTTTCGTAAGCAAATTTTTTCCTCAACAATTTTACCGTTCTATAAGCCGCGTATGTGAAGAACGGCGCAGCGAACACGTCAATTGAATAATGCACATGCTGCAGAAGTACGGCCGCTCCCACTATAACCGTGAAGAAAAGGAATAAATATTTCAGTTTCTCTTTCTCGGCTGTAAGGAATAAAAGGAAAAGCGTTGCGGTGTGTCCCGAAAAGAACAAGTCTTTCGTCAAAGTTTGTCCAGTTCCGAAGAACTGAACAAACGGATCGTCGAGAGATATCATCTTTGCGGGAGGATTGAATGGAACCAAATACATAGCCGCAATTCTGAATATTACCATGACCGTATATACTTGAATTGCGGTTACTATTAATTCCGGTTTTCGCGAAAAAGTAACAACCGCTGCGATCAGAGAAAAATATATTAATCCGAAAGTAAGCCACGTTAGATTTATCGGATTGAACATGCTCAATAGTGGATCGGGCAGAACCACCCCCGGCCTGTTCTCCACGTAATTAAGAAAATTTGTAAGAGAGAGTAAAGTTACCGCCAGAAGGATGATAGTAAAAATAAATTCTCTTCTTGTCTTCGAGAAAATTAAATATTCTTTCCATTTCATAGAGGTTCTCAAGATTGTTTCGAAAAATGCCTTATGAATTAATAATTCACGGCGGAAATTTAGACGTTAATATTATTTAGATAGTACGGAAGCATCTTATGCCAAGCGGGCCAGTCGTGTTCAACGTCGTATCCCCAGAGATCAAGCCAGTGATTAATTCCTTTTGAGTTTAATATATCTGATAATTCTTTCGAAGCGTCCGGATCTTCGTTCTTTCCCTGGCCTGATGATATGATTATATTTTTATTCCTCATCCGGTTAAGTATTTCTTCGTCGGTAAGGTTCGCCATAAAGTCTACCGGAGAATTAAAATAGCAGTCGTCATTAAAATATCCCTCGGTATAGGGTTTCAAATCATACGAGCCGCTCATAACAATTAATCCTGCGTAAAGCGCGGGCCTTCTGAAAAAAGCGTTTGCAGCCTGAAATGCCCCCAGAGAGGCGCCCGATACAATAACAGGCACACTACCGCCGCAATCTGAATTGATAAAAGAAATTACTTCATCTTCTATGTATTTGTTGTAAAGCATCTGGCGCCTGATCTTTTCGGTGACGTGAATATTTTTATCAAGCCAGCTTTCACGGTTAATTCCGTCCACTGTGTATGCTTTCAAAGTACCGTTGTTTATGAATCCTGCTATGCAGTCTATAAGATGGTTTTGTTCGTATTCAAGAAATCCGGACGCGGCGGTCGGAAACATAAGAAGTGCATATCCGAAATATCCGTATACCGCAATCTCCGTTTCCTTCTGCAAGTTCGGACTCATCCATTTATAAGTTTCTCTCTGCACGATTCCTCCATTTAGCGGATACGCCGGCAGGCCTGATTCACAAACACAAAATCATCTAACATATAATGAACCAGAAGATAAATTTGCTGATGAAATAAAAACCTTGAATATATTACGAAGAAAATTTTTCTCTTAATCCCTTCCTTTTTTTTCCCGGCAGAGTTCAATCAGCAGGCCGTGCGCAGATTTGGGATGAAGGAACGCTATCTGAAGTCCCTCCGCGCCGTCCCTCGGAGCTTCGTCAATCAGCTGCATTCCGTTCTCTTTTAATTCTCCCAGCGCGCCGGCAACATCTTCCACCGCAAAAGCTATATGATGAAACCCTTCTCCCTTTTTTTCAATAAATTTTCCTATCGGGCCCTCCGGTTCGGTTGTTTCAAGAAGCTCAATCTTAGTCTCTCCGACTTTAAAGAATGCAGTTCTTACTTTCTGATCCGCCACTTCCTCTATTCCGTAGCATTTAAGTCCCAGCGATTTTTCATAAAACTCTATCGTCTCACTAAGATTCTTTACCGCAATTCCTATATGCTCTATTCGCTCTAACTTCATAATATTTCCTTTGATGACTTAAATGATTCGGCTTATTTGCATTTATGCCAAAACCGATTCTTTGTATTCTCCGAAAACTTCCCTTAAGGTGTTGCAGATCTCGCCGACCGTAGCGTATGTTTTCACCGCCTCAAAAATAAAGGGCATAAGATTATCGTCTCTTTCGGCGGCGCTTCTTAAGGCATCCAGAGAACTCAGCACAGCGGAAGAATCTCGTTTCGCTTTTACTTCGCTTAAAAATTTTATTTGAGCCTCCTGCACTTTCATGTCTATTTTCAGAAGGTCGGGCTTTTCGCCTTCTTCCGTCGTAAATTTATTCACGCCAACAACAACACTCCGCCCGCTTTCAAGGTCCATTTCAAATCTGTAAGCGGCATCCTGAATTTCCTTCTGCACGTAACCGCGCTCTATCGCAGATATCATGCCGCCCATATCGTCTATTCGAGCGATATATTCCCCGGCTTCTTCTTCAATGCGGTCGGTTAAAGATTCAACATAATAAGATCCGGCGAGGGGATCGATAGTATTAGCGACGCCGCTTTCGTAAGCGACTATCTGCTGGGTGCGCAATGCTGTCCTTACGGAACTTTCCGTGGGAAGGGCAAGCGCTTCGTCTTTAGAATTTGTGTGAAGGCTTTGCGTTCCTCCTAAAACGGCAGCAAGCGTTTGAACCGTAACTCGCACTATATTATTTTCTACCTGCTGGGCGGTTAAAGTGGATCCCGCAGTCTGAGTATGAAATCTCAGCATCATCGATCTGTCGTTCTTTGCTTTAAACCTGTTCTTCATGATCTTAGCCCAAAGCCTCCTTGCGGCTCTGAACTTAGCCACTTCTTCCAGAAGATCGTTGTGAGAATTGAAGAAGAACGACAGCTGCCCCGCGAATTCGTCAACGTCAAGTCCGGCTTTCATTGCGGCGTTTACGTATGCTATAC
>JBJKTB010000528.1:0-2946 GCA_046703345.1 Ignavibacteriaceae bacterium | reverse complement strand
AATTCTGGATATGATGAAATACCCGTCGTCCAAAGTTAAAATGAAAATGGTGGGACGCGACAGGAATGGCCTGCACGGAGAAACCGACGGACTTGATATTGAACTTGTCCCTACGATTATTTTTTACAGGGACGGTAAAGAAATAGGCCGTATTGTTGAATCTCCGAAGGAAACTCTGGAAAAGGACATGGTTAAGATTATAAACGGCTAGGTTTAAAACAAAGCAGGGATTTGATCAATCAAATCCCTGCCGTGTTGTTTGAGCTGCTTAAAGCTAGTTTTCTACTTCTTCCAAAACAGGCAGTTCTATACGCGTAAACTCAAGTTCTTTCACCTTCGTCTTCAAACTCTTCCCGTTTTTACCGTTCTTTCCGTTCTTCTTAGGAGGATTATTTCTGTCGTGGTAGTTTTTATAAGAATAAATCTTATGCTGGTAATTACGCAGAATGATCTTTTCCTCGTCATGGTGAACGACGTAATTCGGAAGCAGAGGAATCTTGCCGCCTCCGCCGGGAGCGTCTATAACAAAGTGCGGGATGGCAAGGCCGCTGGTATGCCCGCGCAGATTTTCAATTATTTCCAGGCCGGTCTCTATTGAAGTACGGAAATGATTAGCGCCTTTAGTCTCATCAGCCATATACATATAATATGGGCGAACTCTGATCTTCAGCAGCTTCTGCATTAATTCCTTAACAACCGCCGGGTCATCGTTAACGCCTTTCATCAGCACCATCTGGTTGCCTACGGGAATTCCCGCATCGGCAAGCATTTCGCAGGCCCTCGAGCTTTCCGGAGTAATTTCCCACGGATGGTTGAAATGAGTGTTGAGATAAATAGGATGATATTTTTTCAGCATGCTGCACAGCTGAGGAGTTATCCTCTGAGGAAGCACGCAGGGCATCTTTGAGCCGAGTCTTATAATTTCAATATGAGGAATCGATCTTAAACGCTGCAAAATCTTCTCGAGCATAGTATCGGTCAGCATAAGCGGATCGCCGCCTGACATAATTACGTCTCTTATCTCCGTATGCTTTTCAAGATATTTA
Organism: Ignavibacteriaceae bacterium; assembly: GCA_046703345.1. GTDB lineage: Bacteria > Bacteroidota > Ignavibacteria > Ignavibacteriales > Ignavibacteriaceae > FEN-1297. The sequence continues at coordinate 1,900 of JBJKTB010000528.1, read as the reverse complement.
AAAGCGCTCTCCAGGCCCTTCATTGAGATTTTCTCATAATCTCCGACTTTCCTTTTTCTTGTACAGAACCGGCAGTACAGGCCGCACTGGCTTGTGACAAGGAAAAGAGCTCTGTCGGGATAGCGGTGAGTTATATTCGGAACCGGGCTCATCGCGTCTTCCATAAGCGGATCTTCTTCGGCATCCCAGTCTTCCAGTTCAACTTTATCCGGAACACACTGCCGCCAGATGGGGTCGCCCGGATATCGGATCAGACTTAAATAGTAAGGGTTAATCCTTGCCTGGAAAAACTCGTCTAGGTCTTCAGCCACCTTCCTATCGATATTGAATTTTTCCACCAGCTGATCAACAGTATGAACACTATCTCTGACCATTTGTTGCCACAGTTCCATGACTTAGCCTCTGTTTTTTTTATGAGAAATACTTTCCAAAAACTATAAGGTCATCGCCCATAGCGTAAAAATCGTTTATCTGTGCGACGATCGAGAAATTATTCCGAAGATAAAAGTCACGCGTCTTTGAATAACTTCCTTTTGAAGAGGTCTCGGCCAAAAACCATCTTCCGTTATTTCCTTTTACAAAATCTTCCGCATGCAATATCAAATTTCTTCCGATGCCCTTTACGGGCGATTTCGGATCGGCAACTATCCAGTAAAGGTCGAACACCGCATCAGTAAGGGGACGTTTGCCGGTGCAATGGTAGCCGAGAATCTTTCCTTCGTTTTCGTATACGAAGATATGATAATCGTTCTGCAAAGGATTCGAAGCAGCAATATTAACAAGCTCCATCGCAACATCGATTTCATTATCGGAAAAATTCGGTATTCTCTTTAACATTGCTTCAATCGCGCTTACGTCAGCTTGCTTTATTTTTCGTATCATTTCTTCTTCTGGTTAATGCAAATTCGGCTATTCTGCTTAAAAGTTCCGGGTACCGCATACCTGCCGCCGCCGCCGCGCGCGCGAATCCTGAGTCTGTCGATATATCCGGGTTTGGGTTCACTTCTATAACATAAGGAATACCCTCTGCGCTCAAACGAATATCTACTCTTGCATAGTCCCGGCAATTCATCGCCTCGAATGCGGCGAGCGCGGTATCTTCAACTTTCTTCTTAATAGTCTTATTGAGCTTTGCCGGACAAACAGGTTTTGTATTGTCATAATAAATAGTGTCTGCCATCCACTTACCGTCGTACGTAACAATTTTCGGAAGCCCTTCAGGCAGTCCGTCGAAACGTATTTCGGAAATCGGCAGTACGGAGTTTCCGAGCACGGCAACGTTAAGTTCGCGGCCTTCTATATACTCCTCGGCAATGATATCCTGACTGTAAGTGCTGCGTAGAAAGTTTAACTGCTTCCTGTAGCTTTTTAAGTCGTGCACCACCGAAAATTCGGATATGCCGATGCTTGCATCCTCGTTCATTAATTTCAAAATAACCGGGAATCGAAGTTCCGGTTTTCTGTCGGGAATTTCTTCGTCGTGTCTTACGGTGATAAATTTAGGGGTATGTATACCGTGAGTGCCGAGGATGTGTTTTGTTCTCGATTTATTCAGGCAGTTTCCCAGGCAGGAAGGAAGATTCCCTGTAAAATTGTATCCCAAAAGCTGGAAAGACGCCGCCATACAATATTCGTATGATGAAATCCCTTCGACTGACTCAACGAAATTGAATATCGCATCTGGATTGAAATTATTTACTGCGCTGATCGTCTTTTCAATATTTCTGTCGACGGCCAGGAACTCGACCTCGGAATAATGTTCCGACAGAGCGATTTTTATAATTTCTATTTCTTTTGCGAAACCGGTTTCGGACAGATCGTTGAGAGACACTCCCTTTTCAGCCGGTTTACCGTTATAAATGGGAAAGATGCTGACCGGTGAATTATAACAGATTAAAAT
>JBJKTB010000527.1:0-3997 GCA_046703345.1 Ignavibacteriaceae bacterium | reverse complement strand
AGATAAGCGTTGAGCCGAGAATACTCGGAATTCTGACTAATCATACTCCGGATGAAATGTCCGTACTGCTTAACGGTTTGCAGCAGAGAAATATTATTCATCCCGCGGTCTCCAATTCGGCGCCGGCGTTTACTTCCGACGGACTAAAGAAATTTGTTTACTCCACCACAGGGAAACTGAAGGAATTTCACGGAAACATTGCTCACACCATAAGAGAGAAAATCCCTGAGTTCGATCGCATTGAACTATCGCGGCAGTTCGAAATTGCGGGAGAATACGATGAAAGCTATAGGATACTTAAATTCGAACTTCAGGATGCCGGTAAAATTTCAGCGTTCGGGTATCAGAGGAACATTCTCAAACGCGCTGCGTCTTTTCCGCTGGCGGAGAATGACTTGTTCGAAATTAAAAAAGAATTATGCTCGGTCTACTATAAGCTTAGCGAATACAAAGAATCCCTGCTGCTGTCCGAAGAGCTTCTAAAAAGTGCGGCGGAAGGGAGCGAAGATGATTTGGACATTTCAATAATTCGGGGAAGCTGTCAAATCGGTCTCGGTGAACTCGCAGAGGGAAAGCGGATTTTCGAGGAACTTATACCCGGAGCAAGAGGCGAAAAGAAGAAAAAGCTTCTGCTTGAGATAGCAACAGTATCCTTCAATCTGAATGAATACGAAGCAGCCGCAGCCACCTGCATGGAAATTATTGAGGATCTTTCAACCGGCTCTGAAGAGAGAGGCCTGGCACTTGAATTGTTGGGCTTGGTTGCTATTTATAAGGACGGCGATGTTGATGAAGCGCTGAACAGTTTTAACCGCGCTTTTGAGGTTTACCGCGAAGCCGGATTAAAACTGAAAGTAGCCGATATGCAGATGAATATGGGCAATGTATACGGCATGAAGGGAAATACTACCGAAGCTAAAAATTATTGGGATAAATCTCTCGAACTGAGCAAGTCGATTGGAAATCTTGAACAGGAAGCCAAACTGTTGTTAAATTTCGGGGTTTATTTTTTTGATAATCTAGATTTAGAACGATCGCTTGAGTCTTACAATAAAGCGCTTTCAATTTTTATCAGTGTCGGAAATAAAAAAGGGCAGGGACTTGTACTAACAAATCTCGGTGAAATTTTTCTGTTAACGTGCGAGTATCAGAAAGCAGCCGATGCTCTTCAAAATTCCATTGAAATTTTCAATAAACTTCAAAATGTTGAAGAAGAGATCGAGTCGCTCTTTTTACTTGGAAAACTTTACCTGGCAGTCGGAGATTTTGAAAATCTTAATATAATTGTTAAAGAATACGAAGCAAAAACAAGCGGAGAAGCCTCGGGCGCCAAACAGGAAAATAATCTAAAGTTTCTGGCTAATTCTGTTAAATTAACATCGCGCAATTGGGACGGTCTGCTTAATCCGATGAAAAATGTCCGTGATGCTTACAAAGAATTGGAAGTTGAAAACGATTTTTTTATCTCATCAATGCAGATAGTAAATCTTTTAATCAATTTGGAAAGATTCGGGGAAGCTTTAACAGAATTGGATAATCTAAAGGAAATATGCTGCAAGAACCGGATGTTCGAAGCTGAATGCACATATTATAAAGGAATACTTTCATCGAAAGACCCGGAGTTAGAGCTTAATCCGCCGTTGGATTATCTGCAGGAAGCATACGAACTGCTGAGCGATTCACATATTTCCGAGTTAACCTGGAAAGTGCTCTATGCGCTTGCCAAAATGTATTTTGAACGCGGAAATTACGGTAAAGCAAAATTAAACATTAATTACTCGCTGGAATTACTTAATTTTATATCGGGAAACATAAACGATAAAAGGATGCGAAAAATATTTACCGAACAGCCTGAGAGGAAAGCTGCGTTAGAAGAATTGAGAAAATTTGAAGCAATGACTTAAGCGATGAACGGCGGCGAAGTAAAAATAAAAGTATATTCGGATATCGAGGATTTTTCCTCCATTAAATCCGCAATCAAGCAGATCGAACTAAAAAACCTTCCCGTATCTGCTCTTTTTCCCAAAAGATTTTCGGTTGAGCCGAATGTTGTACTGGTAATGCAGGTAAGCGATATAGGCTCAAAGCTTCTCAACAAATTTATGAGCATAAAAAACAGCTTAAAAAACAAGACAATCTTTATAATACCTAATTCAAACGCGTTACTAATCAGTTCCATAGCCAAACTGGGATTTACAGAAATCTTTGTCTTTCCCTATGAGCTTTACAAGTTCATCTCTTACCTCCAGGAAGTTATTTCGAACAATATGCACCTTACCTCGCCTACTCCGGCTGACAGCCTGACGAGCGATCTTTATAATTTTGATTCCATCATCGGTAAGTCTGATGAATTTTTACGGGTAATAAATCTTGCGAAAAAGATAGCGGCAAAGAGCGATGTAAACATATTGATACGCGGTGAAACCGGAACCGGCAAAGGCGTACTCGCCAGAGCAATTCACAACAGCGGCAGTAATTCTTCCGGGCCTTTTGTAGAGATAATATGCTCTTCGATTCCCGAAAACCTATTGGAGTCAGAACTTTTCGGATATGAACCCGGAGCTTTTACTAACGCAAGAAACAGAAAAGCGGGACTTTTTGAGCTTGCCGAATTTGGGTCGTTGTTTCTTGACGAGATCGGCGACCTTACAATAAATATTCAGAAAAAATTGCTGCGCGCGATTGAGAAAAAAATCATTCGCCGGCTTGGCGGAGTAAGCGATTTGCCTGTAAACGCAAGGATCATCTCGGCAACGAATATGGACCTTGAAGCTCTCATCGAAAAAAATCTTTTTCGGAATGACCTTTACCACCGCTTAAATGTTGTTCCTCTAGAATTGCCGCCGCTCAGAAGAAGAGGTGATGATGTTCTTCTTCTGACCGATTATTTTATAAAATTATTCAATAATCAATTCGGTAAATCTGTAAAAAGAATTAATCAGGAGGTAGCCGAATTCTTCCTCCATTATTCCTGGCCCGGAAATGTAAGAGAATTAAGGAATGCCATCGAACGGGCTGTCTTGCTCTCCTCCGATCCAGTTATAAAACTTAAGGACTTATCCAATCTTATAAATTTAAAACCCGCTTCTAACGCTGATATAATCGATGATATTCCTCTGCTGCCAAATTATTTAAGAATGGACGTGAATTTCACCGAAATTAATATGAAGAAACTCTCAGAACTTTATGCCAAAGGTGTGCTTGCTAAAACAAAAGGGAATAAATCTCAAACGGCCAGACTTCTGGGAATATCGAGACCCAAATTGGACACATTATTGAAATAGTGATAGAAAAATGCAAAAATAGACTATTTTCAAAGGCCTACCCTAAAAATTGTAATATAATTTTACAGCTATCCCAAAATTTCCTCCCCTAAGTGGTAACATTTACCGATTTTTGTTTAAAAACAGTTAAAATCGAGAAATATTTAAGAAGCTTTTTGGTGGCATAAATCCTGCGCTAAGTAGAACGCTTAAAATAATTTGTTTTCTATTTTCATCAAATGAGGGAAAGTTTATGCTTAAAACTATTTTTACCTCGGTAATTTTAGGCATTTTTGTTCTCGTAGGGTTTGCACATGCCTCTGACAAAAACAAAGTCGAAGAAGCTGTTCGTTACCGTACGACTCAAATTAATGCCCAAATGCAAACCCGTCTTGCAGCCGGTCAGTTAAACAGCCTTAAAGCTGATAATTATCTTGTACCGTTTGCGATTCTCAGTTCAACAGCTCAATTACAAGCGTTAGGCAGCCGTTATGCTTTCTCCAAGTCCGGCTCGCAGTTGGACGAACTCGGCAGCCGCTACGCATTTTCCAAATCCAGCTCGCAGCTGGAAGCACTCGGCGATGAAGTTGACAGCCGTTATGCCTTCTCAAAATCTAACTCACAGTTTGAAGAGCTCGGTAGCCGTTACGCGTTTTCCAAATCCAGCTCGCAGCTGGAAGCACTCGGCGACGAAGTTGACAGCCGTTACGCGTTTTCAAAATCAAACTCGCAGT
>JBJKTB010000526.1:0-9435 GCA_046703345.1 Ignavibacteriaceae bacterium | reverse complement strand
GTTCTGAAATATCTCCATGAAAGCAGTGCCTTTATGATCGGCGGCTCTTTTAATCATTGCCTGAAGTTGCTTCGGGTCGCGGTCGAGAGATCTCGCTACGAATGTGGCGTTCGATCCGATTGCCAGTTGAATAGGATTGAAAGGAAAATCTACGCTGCCGAAAGGTGTGGTCTTCGTCTTCTTTCCTTTTTCCGAAGTCGGCGAATACTGTCCCTTGGTCAATCCGTAAATCCTGTTGTTGAACAGAAGGTTCTTAAGTTCCATGTTCTTTCTGCATGTATGGATGAAGTGGTTACCGCCGATGCTAAGCAGATCGCCGTCGCCGGTTGCAACCCATACTGAAAGATCAGGGCGGCTTATTTTAACTCCGCTTGCAATTGCAGGGGCTCTTCCGTGAATTGTGTGGAAACCGTATGTGTCCATGTAATACGGAAAACGTGATGAACATCCGATGCCCGATATCCAAACTATCTTCTCTTTCTCTATTCCTACGAAATCCGGGAAAGATCTCTGTACCTGTGCAAGGATTGAATAATCACCGCATCCCGGACACCATCTTACGTCCTGATCGCTCGCAAAATCCTTTGCCGTCAGCTTTAATTCTTTTACAGCAACATTATTATCGCCCATTACTCAATCCTCCAAGTGTTTCTTTTATTTTTGCCTCTATATCCGATACTCTGAAAGGCAGACCTCTTACTTTATTAAACTGGACTACCGGAACTAAGAATTCGCTTTTTATTATCTTAGCCAGCTGCCCGAGGTTTATTTCAGGTATTAGTACGCGCTTAAAGCTTTTAAGCACTTTCTCGGTGTTCTTCGGGAAAGGATTTAAATAGCGCAGGTGAGCCTGTGAAACTTTATAGCCTTCTCTGCGCGCTCTTATTACCGCTTCTGTTATGGCTCCGTACGTTCCGCCCCAGCCGAGTACAAGAAGTTCGCCTTCCTTTTCCCCGTCTACTTCAAGATCCGGAATGTCCTTTGCCATGTTCTTAATCTTCTGCTCGCGCAGCCTTATCATAAAGTCGTGGTTTTCAGGATCGTAGCTTACGTTTCCTTTTATGTTCGATTTCTCTAGTCCGCCTATTCTGTGTTCAAGATCGGGAGTACCGAGCTTTACCCACGGCCTGGCCAGATTTTCGTCTCTTAAATAAGGTGCGAATCCTTCTTTCTCTGTTCTAAACGTTACGGGAATTTCAGGCAGCGATTCAATCTTCGGAACTTTCCACGGCTCTGAACCGTTCGCGAGGTATCCGTCGGTTAGCAATATAACCGGCGCCATGTATTTTACAGCTAAGCGTGAAGCTTCAAGCGCCATGTTGAAACAGTCGCTTGGTGTAGAAGCGGCAAGTACAGCCACAGGTGATTCACCGTTTCTTCCGTACATCGCTTGAAGAAGGTCAGCCTGCTCTGTCTTTGTCGGCAGTCCCGTGCTCGGGCCGCCTCTCTGCACGTCTACTATTACAAGCGGAAGCTCTGTCATTACCGCGAGTCCTACGGCCTCTGTCTTAAGAGCAAGTCCTGGACCGCTCGTAGTTGTAATCGCTAAATTTCCCGCAAACGCGGCGCCTATGGCAGAAGTTATTCCGGCGATTTCATCTTCTGCCTGGAATGTCTTCACTCCGAAATTTTTATAAGTGCTCAGGTACTGCAGTATTTCGCTGGCCGGCGTTATAGGGTAAGAGCCCAAGAACAACGGAAGTTTAGCCTTAACCGACGCCGCTAGAAAACCTAGCGCTGTAGCTTCGTTTCCGGATATGCTTCTGTAAATTCCTTTGGGAAGTTTGGCCGGTTCAACAGAATATCTTGTAGTGAATAATTCAGTTATCTCGCCGAAATTATATCCAGCATGAAGAGCTTTCTCATTTGCATCGATAAACTGAGGTTTGTCTTTAAATTTTTTCTGAATCCAATTTTGTGTCGGCTCCAATGGTCTGTTGTAAAGCCAGTACATCAAACCGAGTGCAAAGAAGTTCTTGCATCTCGAGATTTCTTTTTGAGTTAGTGATGTAGCTTCAAGAGCTTTGGTGGTTAAAGAGGTAATCGGTACCTGGTAGACTTCAAAACCTTTCAGACTGCTGTCTTCGAGAGGGTTCACTTCGTATTTTGCAAGCTGAAGATTCTTCTTGTCGAACGAATCGGTGTTTACAATAATAGTTCCGCCCGGTTTAAGCTCATCCAGGTTCTTCTTCAATGCGGCCGGATTCATCGCAACCAGTACATCCGGTCTGTCGCCTGGTGTGTGAATATCTGTACTGCTGAAATGAAGCTGAAATCCGCTGACACCGTAAATGGTACCGGCGGGGGCTCTGATTTCGGCCGGGTAATCCGGAAGAGTACTTAAATCATTCCCCACTATCGCCGTGGTGTCGCTAAACTGACTGCCGGTTAGCTGCATCCCGTCACCGGAATCGCCGGCAAATCTAACTGTAACCTCGGCTACACTTTGAACTTCTTTTTCTTTAATCATTTTTTATCTCAAAATTGGTTAACTAATTGATACGTCGCGCAAAATATCCATAAACCGTGCCATCTGAAATCTAGATTTATAACTCTACATTTCTTCTTTTCTGTTAAGATTATGTTCATATCTTCTATAAATGCAGCTTTTGTTTTCTCACTTGTGGGAAGTCTTTTTATAAATTAGGAATTTAAGCGTTAAAGCGAATAAGTAGGCTATTGAGAATGGATTTTATGATCAAGTTTACTGCGATTATTTATTGAAAGTCATATTCTGTGAATAAAATAAATTGAGTGTAATAATAATTTAAACAAAAAATCCCCGATACAACCGGGGATTTTTTTGAAATTTCAAATCTTTAATTAGTTCACATCTTTCAATATTTTGTAGAATTCGTCGGCATTAACATATCCTGTGATTCTTTTTACTTCTTTGCCCTGTGAATCAATTATTAGTACCGTAGGTACCCCTACAATATTAAATTTATTGCGAAGCGCCGAGACTTCAGGAGATAAGGATTTGGTCATGTTCGCTTTATAAGCATGAAAGCCGTCAGCTTCTTTTATTACTTTCGGATTTGTAAAAGTAGAGGCGTCTAGTTCTTTACAAGGTATGCACCAGTCCGCATAAAAATCTATTATCATTCCCTTCTTGCCCTGCATACCGGCAGTCAGCGCGCTGTCATTGTATTGCTTCCACGAGATTGACGATTTTTCCGAAGGAATCAATGCGTATATTGAAACGGCTATAAGAACTATTGAAAATGCGATCTTAAATATTCTAAAGCCTTTGATGTTGTTGGCTAGCTTGTCAACTAAAAGTAAGTAAGCCGCTGTTACCAGCATAAACACTGGAAGTACGTAACCGGATAATGATTTCGGAAGTAAAGGAAGAAGAAAATAAAGCGCCATTCCGAGAAGTATAAATCCGAATATATGTTTTACTGCTTCCATCCAGTCCCCTGCTCTAGGCAGTTTCTTTATCTTTCCGGAGAATACCGCAAGCAGCAGATACGGAAATCCTAAACCCAAAGCCAGTGTGAAAAACATCAGGAATCCGTAATAGGGATCAGCCTTCGCGGCTACCAGTGTAACCAGTCCAAGAACAAACGGCCCTATACACGGCGCGGCGACAATTCCCATTGTCAGTCCCATAAAGAAAGCGCCGTAATAACCGCCTTTTGCTCCGCCGGCTTTTGCAACAATTGAGTTAGGCAGCTGAAATTCATAGACCCCGAACATACTTAAAGATAAGACAACAAATATTAAGGCTATTACAATTATAACTATAGGATTCTGCAGCAGGGATCCGAATACCGCACCGCTCAACGCGGTTACCACCCCGATCACTGAATATGTCAGAGCCATTCCTACAACGAACAGCAGACCCATAAAGAATAGCTTCCGGGTGCTGCCTTCGCTCTGCCCTCCGAAAAATCCTATTGTGATGGGAATGAGAGGATAAACACAGGGCGTAAGATTTAACGCTAATCCTCCGAGGAAAATAAAAAGCAGACTTAAGAACAAACCGCTGTGCTCGAGCGTTGATGTAATCGAAATATTGTTGGAAGAAACTCCGCTTCCGGCGGCGGATGTGTAGCTCAGATCAGTCTTGTTGAAGATATTCTGATTTATCTCTGCAATTGCTTCACCGTTTGCGGCAACAGTTACTTCAACAGTATCTTTAACGTTCGCCGGCGGAAGACATGTTTTGTTGTTGCACGACTGGTACTCAAGATTAACAATCAGAGGATACCTGCCGGGTGCTATGTTTTCCGGCGCTTTTAATAAGGCTCCAATATATACTTCGCCTTCCCAGACGGAAAGGGGTTTATCCGAAAATCCCAGTTTAATATCCTGCGCGGCGGGATATACTGTCTTTTCGATTGTGAAGCCGGAAGACGAATCGACAGTCAGCATTGTCGGTATTAAATACTCTTCGTGCGGCTTGTTCGAGTTGATATGCCACGAATCCTTTACTTCTGCCTGCACCGCTAATTTGAATTCGCTGCCCTGATGAATTTTATTCATCGAAAGGAAACTTTTTATCTTTACAATATCGTTGTTGAGTCCGAATTGAGCTTCTGTCTTATTCGTGAATGATATAAGCAGAACAAATAAAAAAATTACCGCCGTATTAACTTGAAAAATTTTTAATTTCATCTGACCCTTTACCGGTTATATTGATATTTTATGAGAAATTATTTCCGCCACCCCTGCACTATGGGATACCTTCTTCCGTAGCCGAAAGCTTTCTTAGTTACTCTTAATGCAGGAGCCGCCTGCTTCCTTTTAAACTCGTTAAGATCCACCATTCTTAAAACTTTGTGAACCAGGTTTTTATCGCCGATGATTTCTGAGATTTCTTCGTACTCTTTGTTTTCTTCTAGATACATCATGAGAATTTTATCAAGAAGCTCGTAAGCGGGCAATGTATCCTGATCTTTTTGTCCCAGTCTAAGTTCGGCAGAAGGTTCTTTTATCAAAATCTCGTTTGGAATAATTTCCTTCTTCGTGTTTATGTAATGCGCGATTCTATACACATCGGTTTTGTATAAATCTGCTATTACCGCCAAACCTCCGCTCATATCGCCGTAAAGAGTGCAGTAGCCTACCGCCATTTCCGATTTATTTCCCGTTGTCAGCAGAAGGTATTTGTGCTTGTTCGAGATAGCCATTAAATAAATACCGCGCACTCTTGCCTGAATGTTTTCTTCGGTTATATCGGCTTCCGCCCCGTTAAAGGATGCGCTAAGCATCTCAATTATTCTGTCAACCGAAGGCTGTATCGAAATCTCTTCATATGAGATGCTGAGATTTGCGATAAGTTTCTCGGAATCTTTTATGCTTCCCTCGCTTGAGTACTTGGAAGGCATGAGAACTGCGTGTACGTTTTCCCTGCCCATTGCCTTTACCGCTATGTAAGTCACGAGAGCCGAGTCTATCCCGCCGCTTAATCCTACGAGAAGTTTTTTGAACCCGAGTTTGTGGCAGTACTCTTTCACACCGTATATTAAAGCCTCAAGTACTTCTTCTTCGAACGCGGATTCCGATTCTTTTATAGGTTCGTATTTCTTTTTCGTATCGAAAATAATATAGTCTTCTTCGTAAGTCTTTCCCAAACGCACAAGATTTCCCCCGCCGTCGAAGCACATGCTTCCGCCGTCGAATATGAGGTCTGTCTGCGCGCCAACGCAGCAGTCGTATGCCAGAGGAATCTTGTCTTTGCCTGTAAGGACGGACAGCATTTCCTGCCTGTCTTTACGCTTGCCGTAAGAGTAAGGACTGGCGGAAATATTTAATAAAACTGTTGCTCCTTTATCGATGAGAGTTTTTACCGGATCTTCAACGTATCTTCGCTTGTACCAGTAATCGGCGTCGTTCCATATATCTTCACAGATAGATATGCCGAGTTTTTCTCCGTTGAATTCATGCACGAACACTTCAGTCGCCGAGTCGAAGTAGCGCATTTCATCAAAGACGTCGTAATTCGGGATTAATGTTTTATGCTGAATAAATCTTATGCTCCCGCCGTAGCATAACACCGCCGAATTATGTATGTCTGTTCCGATCTTATCCCCGCCTTCGGTTACCGAGCCGAAAAGGAGTCCCGTCTCGCCGGTTGCTGCAGCTATTTCCTCAGCCGCTTTTTTTACAGCGTTTCTGAATTCGGCTTTTTCCACAAGGTCTTGAGGCGGATAGCCTACCAGCGAAAGTTCAGGAAATACAACAAGGTCAACGCCGTCGTTAACTCCCCTCTTATATCCGTCTATGATCTTTCTTTTATTTGATTCTATATCGCCTATTATCGTATCAATCTGGCAGAGAGCGATTTTCATAATATTCCGATTGTTTTTTACAAAAATATGAAAGCGGTGAAGATTTTACAATTTAATAATTTCACCTTTCAAAATAATAAAAATTGATTTCGTTATTATTACGCTGTCCGGCTGTTTGAAGGCCTCATGCTCTGTGTGATTATAATTTATTTTTCTTAAGTTGTTATTAACCGTATAGTAATTTTTATATAACCGGAAATTCTTAATGAAAAAAATATTTTTACTTTTTCTGCTTCTTCCGTTTTGCATCGCTTACTCTCAGGATACGCTATTAATAAACTCCTCATACATACCGCATACAGATACAACGCTGGTTTACTCGCCTTCCGCGTACGACTCCGCTAAAAGCTATCCGCTGGTTTTTATGCTGCACGGCTGGTCGGGTAATTATGCGCAGTGGGGCGAAATTGTAAATCTTCAGAAGTATGCCGATAAGTATAAGTTCGTTATTGTTTGTCCCGACGGGTTTTATGATTCTTGGTACATCAATAGCCCGGTCAAGAAGAACAGCCAGTACGAGGCTTTCTTCTTTAAGAATCTTGTGCCGGAAATATTTGCGAAATTTAACATCGATAAGAAGAATATTTTTATTACCGGCTTAAGTATGGGCGGACACGGAGCGGTCTATCTTTTTCTTAAAAATCCCGAATTCTTCAAATCAGCCGCCAGCACTAGCGGAATTCTGGATATAACTGCTTTTCCTAAAAACTGGGGGCTGCCCGCCGTGCTGGGAAGTATGGATACTCATCTTAAATCGTGGCAGGCTCACTCTGATATCTACCTTATTAAAAATATTGTGGGGATGCATAAGAAATTATTAACCGACTGCGGTACCGAAGATTTTTCATTTAAGGTTAATCAGGCTTTCGCGGAAAAATGCAGGAAGGATGGCGTTGATATAACTTTCTTAACAGGTCCCGGCAATCATTCCAGGAAATACTGGATGAGCTCGGTGCCGGAGCACTTCAAGTTTTTTTATAAGATGACCGGCGGAAAGTAAATATTGTCAAACCGTTTGAATAATTCTACTCCCGTTGTTCACCGGGTAATGCCGCCTGTAATTTAGATGAAGATATGGATCGCATTTTTCTTATAATTGCTTCGGAGAATTAAACCAAACTCGGGAGGCAAAAATGCAGAAGAAATTATATCGTTCTCGTAAAGACAAGATGATCGGCGGAGTTGCCGGCGGTCTTGCTGAGTATTTTGATCTTGATCCGACACTTGTCCGAATTGTTTTTGTAGTCTCCTTATTTCTCGGCGGAAGCGGCATTCTGGCTTATATTATTCTGTGGATAGTTGTTCCTGAAGAGCCGTACATTGCTCCTTCGGCCGAAACACCTAAAGATCAGCCTTCCTCTACCGAAGCCTCGCAGGACAGCGAAGCCTACCGTAAGGCGGCTGAGGAACAAAGAGAAAAAAGAAGGAACGTTGCCGGGGTTATTTTCCTTGTTATCGGATTTATCTTTCTGGCCGATAATTTTCTTCCCCGTTTTCATTTCGGCGACTACTGGCCGTTAATACTAATTGCCATTGGTGTAGGATTACTAATGAATTCAAGAAAAAATTAATTAACGGGCATAATTATCATGAAACCTAAACATATTTTTTGGGGTTTATTCTTCGTCTCAATCGGCGTGCTTATTCTGCTTTCTAATCTAGGTGCGCTTGAACTGGATATCGCTGGATTCTGGAAACTGTGGCCGCTGGTTTTTATCCTTTGGGGAATTGCGTTCCTTATTAACAGCAAAATACTTAAAGGATTTATTGCCGCCGCTACGGCAATTATTCTTGCCCTCGCGGTGTTCGCTTTCTTCAGCAGCGCTTTTAGCCTTGCCGGCGGAAATTTTAATGTTAATGATAACGGAATTCATATCGATTTTGATGACAACACTAATTATGACACTACTTTATATGCACAGCCTTTCGATCGTTCGGTTAATCACGCCGAATTTTATTTTAAAGCGGGTGCCGGCAGATTTGTACTTAACGATACCACCGCTGATCTGTTCTCTGCTAATACTAGAGGAATAAAGGATAATTATGAGTTTTCAACATCCTCAGAAAATAATGATGCCGAAATAAATTTTAAAATGAGAAAGCACAGCTTTGTTTTTTTTAAAGGTAATATTAAAAACTTTGCCGAGATAAAATTGAATCCAATGCCTGTGTGGGACTTGAATTTTGAGCTGGGAGCTTCCTCTACTGATCTGGATTTGAGCTCATTTAAAACAGAGAAATTGAATCTCAAAACAGGCGCTTCCTCTATTACATTAAAACTTGGTAGTCTTGCAGACTCCGTCGATGTAAATATTGATGCAGGAGTTTCGTCTATTCATATTAAAATACCGGACAGTACAGGTTGCGAAATACGAACCAGTACTGCGCTGTCATCTAGGCATATGCCAGATTTTGACAAATACGGAAGCAATCTCTATAGGACTTCCAACTTCGATTCCGCCGTGAAGAAAATATTTATAAATATTCACTCGGGCCTGTCCTCTATCAATGTAACAAGGTACGGCAGCGATTGGTAATTCCGCTGACGATGAAATTCAGCTATAAACTGAAGTGATGCTAACAAAAAAGCGAGGGATTTAACTCCGCCCTCGCTTTTTTTTTATACGCTAAAATGCAATAGTGATTTATTCCATCCCAATTATCTTTTTCGGGATTTGGGTACCCAGCGGTGTTTTTCCATGTCTACACAGCCGTCTTCTTTAAATTCTATTCCTTCCGATCTAAGCATGTCTTCCATTATATCAGCTCCGCCGAAATGATACTTGCCTGTAAGCGCTCCGTATCTGTTCACTACCCTATGACAAGGAAGTCCTTTAGACTTTGTACCGTTTATAGCCCAGCCTACCGTCCTCGCAGCAGACCTGATTCCGCATGCTTCCGCGATGTCGCCGTAAGTAGTTACTTTCCCGTAAGGTATGCGGGAGACAACCTTATATACTTTATCGAAAAAATCTTCTTCCTTTTTGCTTGAGCTCTTCTTTTTATCCGCCATATATCATCGAGATAAAATCACTTTTTATACTTATTGCAAGCAAGGCAGTTTACCGAGCCGCGTTTAATTCTGGCTGTACTTTAGCAGGAAAGCTTTGATAAATCTATTTAGATCTCCGTTCAT
>JBJKTB010000525.1:0-2612 GCA_046703345.1 Ignavibacteriaceae bacterium | reverse complement strand
TAAAATTTCCCGCGTGTTTAATCATTATTATCAGGTATGAAGATGAGATTTGCGAAGCGGCTCGACAGGCTCCCGCCTTATTTGTTTGCTGAACTGAACTCAATAAAACTAAAGAAGCGTCAGGAAGGCATCGACATAATAGATCTCGGCATGGGCAATCCCGACGGCGCCACTCCGGCATTCATTATCGATAAACTTAAACAGACGATAGACGATCCGAAGACGCACCGCTATTCCCGCTCGAAGGGAATTCCCGGCGTGCTGAAGGCGATAGCCCGAAAGTACAAGAGAGACTTCGGCGTGGATATAAATCCGGAGACCGAAGCTGTCGCTACCATCGGCAGCAAGGAAGGATTGTCGCATCTGTGTCTAGCGCTGCTCGATGAAGGCGACGTGGTGCTTGTGCCTAATCCCACTTACCCGATCCACATCTACGGCGTTACTTCAGCGGGCGCGAACGTTATCTCTATTCCGCTTAGCGCCGAGAATAATTTCATTCCTGATATTTCACTTATTACTCGCGACATGTGGCCCCGCCCGAAAATGCTTATACTTAACTTCCCCGCCAATCCTACAACGGCGGTTGTCGATCTTGATTATTTAAAAGAAATAGTCGCATACGCTAAGAAGACCGACATGATCATCGTTCACGATATGGCGTACAGCGACATAGTATTCGACGGAACGAAAGTGCCGTCAATCCTGCAGGTGCCGGGCGCTAAGGATGTAGCGGTCGAGTTCTTCACTATGTCGAAGAGCTACAACATGGCCGGCTGGCGCGTGGGATTCTGCGTGGGCAATCCCGAAATATGCGGCGCGCTTGCCAAGCTAAAAAGCTTTTACGATTACGGCATATTCACTCCCCTGCAGGTTTCCGCTATCGCGGCGCTCGACTCGCCCCGCTCAGTTACCGAAGCGATCTCCGATGTATACAAGAAAAGACGCGACGTGCTTGTGGAAGGACTTAATAATATCGGCTGGAACGTGCAGAAGCCGAAAGCCAGCATGTTCGTATGGGCGCCCATACCCGATAAATTTAAAGAGATGGGATCTATCCAGTTTTCAAAAATGCTTATAGATAAGGCCGAAGTTGTTACTTCTCCCGGCATGGCTTTCGGAGAGTACGGCGAGGGTTATCTCCGCATCTCGATGGTTGAGAACGAGCAGCGGATTAAACAAGCGATAAGGAACATCAAGAAATTGATGGATAAATAATTTGTCATGGCTAAGTTACCCGATAAAATCCTCAGCGGTATAATAAACGACAAGACATCAGGCTCCGCCGGGATAGGACTTAAACTTAACTCGTACATCCGTAACAATTATAAAAGCCGCGCTAAGGTTAAAGCCGCCGTGGAAGCGGCCGAAGCTAATCTTTCACACTTCTCTGCGGTAGAAAATTATATTTCAAAACTGAATAAGATTCTTGTCCATCATGATGAAAACCTTCTTAAAGAATTTACTCTTTCATATGAAGAGGATATTCTAAGCAGATATCTGAAGATCTATAAAAAAGCTAAACCGTATATAAAAAAATTCCGCAGCATACTTACTTTTTCAAACAGCTTTACTCTTGTGCAGATAATTAAACTGCTTCATGAAGACAATAAGAAACTTTCCGTTGCCGCCGCCGAATCGCGCCCGAAGTATGAAGGCCGCATATTGGCCGGCTCTCTCGTATCCTCAGGAATTAAAGTTGAGTTAATTACCGACGCTATGATGTCTCTCTACATTCCGAAAGTTAATGCCGTTTTTCTGGGCGCCGATCAGATATTAAGAAACGGAAATATTGTGAACAAAGCCGGAAGCATTTCCGCCGCGCTGCTGTGCATGCATTACAAAATTCCGTGCTATGCATTTGCGACTAAAGACAAGATGTCGCGTAAATTAAAATTCAAACCGGGCAAAGAAAATCCCGCCGAAGTCTGGAACCACGAAGAGGCGAATCTACAGATTACAAATATTTATTTTGAAGAAGTAGAGAGAAAACTTATCACAAGATTATTTACAGATTAAATATGCTTCAGTAATATAAGAGGCTTTACAGTTTTTACTCTGCCGACAAGTTAAAGAAATTTTTGCCCGGCCTAAATGACCGGGCAATTATGATTAAGAGTTTTGTAATATTTCCCTAATTCCGAAATCAATGAGTTAATAAGAATAACTCCTACAGTTCTGCAAAAATAATAATTTGCGGCAGGAACTCATTCCCTGCCATTTATAATTGAGGCGCATCTTATTGCCATCATAATTCTACCTCACCAATCAAAATTCCCGGCCCGCTCACTCCGCTTATTTTTGCAACTCACCGGCTCTTCCTTTAATTTAGATACAATAAAATTTTAATAAAAAGGTCTGCTTGATGAAAAAATTAAACCAATTAGTAATACTAACTCTTATCATCACCGCTGCGGCATTCGCGCAGCAGAAAGAACTAACACTCCGCCAGGTTACTGTTGACGCCCGCAGCGTTTATCCCAAGATGCTTTCCGAGCTTCAATGGAGGCCGGAAACCAACTCGTTCTCTTACATCGAAAGGGATCATAAAAGCTCGAGCCTTGTTGCCGGATTTACAGACAGCGATAAGAAGGAAACCCTGCTTACCGTTGAGG
>JBJKTB010000524.1:0-2536 GCA_046703345.1 Ignavibacteriaceae bacterium | reverse complement strand
AGGCTTAATATTCTTTCTCTGTCGCGGAAGCAATAAAGGAAAGGAGTGAAAGCGCCGATATCGAGGCCGTAAGTACCGAGAGCCACAAGATGGGAAGCTATTCTCTGAAGCTCGCCCATAATCACTCTTATGTATTCGACTCGTTCGGGCACCTGAATGCCGAGAAGCTTTTCGACAGCAACTGCATATCCGAACTCGTTATACATAGAAGCCAGATAGTCCATCCTGTCGGTATAAGGAATTACCTGCGGATAGGTCATAGCTTCGGCATGTTTTTCGAAGCAGCGGTGCAAATATCCTATATGGGGGCGAACATTTTTAATTATTTCGCCTTCGAGTTCCAGCTCAAGCCTCAGCACTCCGTGTGTTGAAGGGTGCTGGGGACCCATATTCAATACCATTTGTTCGGTTTTAAGAGCCATAATTCAATTCTGTTTTCGATTCTTATTAGTATGGTACTTTCATACCGTGATAAAATTCCGGATTCTTATAGTCTTTCCTTAAAGGATGTCCGGCTTCCCAGTCATAAGGCATTAAAATTCTTTGAAGATCGGGATGGTTGAGGAAAATAATCCCGATTAGATCGTAAGCTTCTCTTTCATGCCAGTCGGCATGTCTCCAAACGCACTCAACAGATTCTATTTCAGGGTTTTCGCGCGGGGCAGAGGCTTTAAGAGTTACTTTATGTTTAAGCTTTGTAGACTCGAGATGGTAGTAAACGCTCAGCGTACCGCCTTCGATTACAGAGTCTCCGCTCTCAGTTTTAACTTTCTTACCGTTATCGTCGTCGACGCCGGAAAGATTCATTAAGCTGTCGAACAGCAGTTCATCCTGATCTCTAAGGAACAGACAGACGTTGTGAATCTGTTTAGGATCTACTGTAATAATAGATTCGACCGGCTGTGAAGAGACGAGTTCAAGAACCGCGTCTCCGAATTTTTCTTTTAACGTTTGGTAGATTTCTTCGACTGTTTTCATGCTGTCTTTTTAACCAATGATTCGTTTCTGATCTTGTCCTGAAGTTTAAGAAGTCCCTCAAGGAGAGCTTCGGGTCTGGGCGGGCAGCCTGGCACATAAACGTCGACCGGAATAACTCTGTCAACGCCTTTCAAAACGTGATATCCGTGTTCCCAGTAAGGGCCGCCGCAGTTAGAGCAGCTTCCCATAGAAATAACGTACTTTGGATCGGGCATCTGCTCATAGAGGCGTTTTATCCTCAAAGCCATTTTAAGAGTAACAGTGCCTGAGATTATGATTACATCAGACTGACGCGGTGAAGGGCGGGGAATAACTCCGAACCTATCGAAATCGTAGTGAGAGGCGGATGTAGCCATCATTTCGATCGCGCAGCAAGCAAGGCCGAAACCGACCTGCCACAAAGAAGACAGGCGTGCCCAGTTAAGCAGGTCTTCAACCTTTGTTACAACTATATTATCGTCAGTAAACTGTTTGTCTAGTAAGCCCATATTTTTAATCTAATTTCTTTTAGTATAATTTTTTCTTAACAAATGAGAAGCCTAAGATTTTCTCCCCCTGTGGTGAGGCTTCTGAGTTTCAAGCTTCTAATTCCACTTCTTCAACAATCATGTCCGGTTTCTTTAATACCGGCGGAACGACTTTAGGCTTTGTCCATTCGAGGTCTCCCTTACGCCATTCGTAAGCCATACCGAGACCGAGAAGGAGCAAAAAGATTGCGCCAACAAGGAATCCCCCGAAGCCGAAGGACTTATAAACCAGAGCCCACGGAATAAGGAGAACTATTTCCACATCAAATATTAAAAAGATAAGCGCCACTACGTAAAAGCGAATATTGAATTTAACCCACGGGGTGCCTACTATGTCTTCACCGCATTCGTAAGTTAAAAGTTTTTCACGTGTTGGTCTTGAAGGGCGGATAAATTTGGCTGCGATAACGGCTATAATTACAAACACTACCGAGAGCAGCATAAAGGCGAAAATTTTACCGAATTCTGTTAGCATATGTACTTAAATTTTTCGTGAAAATTAAAATAAGCCCGGAGTAATGTCAAGGAAATAAGATTTTTTTATCTTATTCGCCTTTTTTCAAATTGCCTAAACACAAACAATATATATGCCATTGAAAAAAGATAATTTTCTTTAGAAAGGATAGTAAATACTAAGTAAAATTTTTCATGTTTATCAATTATAGGAAAGTAGAGAATAAAAGTTTTCTCAAATGAGAGAATGTAAGTTAAATTCCGAAACATCAAAATCATAAACTGATGAAATTAATGCTTTTATTAGAAATAATAGCCGAACCGATTTAATTATATGCCGTATTGATTGATTATAACTGCTATAAAATTTATATTTTACGAACAATTATTCGAATATACTGATGCGTCCTACATATGCTTTGATTAATCTTTCTAACTTAAAACAAAATTATTTAAATATTAGAAAGAGAACAAAAAATTCTAAAATAATGGCGGTAGTTAAAGCTGATGCTTACGGGCACGGCGTTAAAGAAGCGGTGTACGCGCTTAATTCGCTGAAAGACAAGCGGCCTGAATAC
>JBJKTB010000523.1:0-6426 GCA_046703345.1 Ignavibacteriaceae bacterium | reverse complement strand
GGAAAGCATGCTTGAATGTGTTCGATACTAATTCGTTTATTATCAGTCCGCACAATATTGCGGTATCTATCTCAAAATAAATTCCCTCCAGCTTACTGTTCAGCGTAATTCTCTCGGAATCTATGTTGTAGCTGCTGAAAAGGTCTTTTGTAAGCGAATGAACGTATTCGGCAAACTCAATTTTATTAAGATCTTTCGACTGGTATAGTTTTTCGTGAATTAAAGCCATAGACCTTACCCTAGTCTGACTTTCGCGGAATATGTCAAGCGATTTCTTATCCTCTATATAGCCCGACTGAAGATTGAGCAAACTGGAGATTACCTGAAGATTATTCTTTACTCTGTGGTGGATCTCCCTCAATAATACTACCTTCTCCTGAAGCGACGCACTAATCTTTTCTTCGGCTTTTTTCTTCTCAGCAATTTCATTCCGAAGATCTTCGTTTACCTGAGAGAGCGCGGCTGTTCTCTCATTCACCCGCTTTTCAAGTTCCTCTTTAGCTCGCTCTAGTGCCTCAAGGCCGTGCTTTCTTTCTGTACTGTCGCGTATAATTGCTATTCCGCCAACAACTTTTTTCGCGCCGTCGAATATGGGCGAATAATATGCTTCAAAATACCCCTCTTTCCCGCTCTCGGGAATGTAAAACCACCTGTCTTTTGCTATTACATAATTTCCCTGAAGCGTTTCATAATAATATTTATCCTCACCTATCTGCTTCAAGAACGGCATAACTTCAAACGCATTTTTACCCAGTGTTTTTGATTTGCTGATTCCCATCATCGACTCCATTCCGGGATTCCAGAGTGTATACCTGCATTCACTGTCGAACGCCACAATGCCGTCAATGCTGCTGTTCAACAGCCTGTCTGAAAATTCCATCTCCCGCCTGATCGCGTTTTCTACTTTTTTACGCTCACCAATTTCCCGGTCGAGGATATAAAATACTGTCAGGAAAATTATACAGCTCACCAGCGTTCCCACAATTATCGTAACAAATGTATTCTTAACATTCGTTATCAATAGCTGGTCTCTCTTCTGCAGAAGATTGTATTCTTCAGCTTCCATTCTAGAGGTAAGTCCGTAAATCTGATCCATGTACTTTCGGCCTACTCGAAGCTTTATTCGTGCTGCGGCTTTATCTAAGCCGGCTTCGTTCCTAACTTTCATGGTTTGGTTCAGACTCTTAAAACGCTCGGTAATTAAAGTATCAAGCTGGATCAGCCGGTCAAGCTGCGATTTATTGTCTTTAAGTAGAATTTTCAGATTGTCGGTATCTATCTTTACGTTGCCCAATCCTTTTGTGAAGGGTTCAAGATAAAACTGGTCGCCGGTCATCAGATAACTCCTCTGTCCCTCTTCAGCAGCGACTATCTGTGCTAAAATATCTTCAATACTGTTTAAAATATTGTAAGAGTTGGCCCGCCATTCCGCTGTCTCGAAAACCTCGTTTATATTCCTGTATGATGCTACGCCGATACCAATAATCAGGATGAGAATAAATACAAGACCGGCTTTAACGGTCTTGATCTCATTAAAAAAAGTCATATGGAATTATTTCTGTCTGTTTTAAATTTTAACATAATAAATTCCTTATTAAGAACTTGTGATAAGATATTGCAGCTTCTACCGGAAAAAAGCTCGAAAAATACAATCATCTAACTGATCGAAATTATACAGAACGACTATTTATTCTTGAAATGCTAAAATCGGGACGGCTGACGCTCCCTAAAAATGAATTATCCCATCTCCCCATATTCCCTTAAATCCCCCAAATAACCCAAGCAATAAATTAATTGTATAAATTTAACAAAATATACACAATATTCCTCAGCGGTTTAAATTTAACCGGCCGTTATAAATTTTTGTTGCCTCGGTATTAAAATTTTGATAATTTGAGCGTCGATAATTCGTTAGTTTTATCCTTCCGGATGTTCCTGAATAATTTTGAACATTGCGAAACAATTTAGTTAAATACCCCAAGTATATGCTGATCTTAAATAATAGAATTGGTAGTGTTAAGCTTTCACCGCAGTGTTATAAAATTGTTAAAAATGTTTCATCTGTTGTAATTTATCTTACCGGAGCTGATATTTGAAAACTGATAATTTCAAATGTTTGGGAACTGCTTCAATTCAAATTAATCAACCACTATCTTATAACAAACCTTATACAAACCCTTAGGAGAATGTATGAAATTAACTTATACTAAACTTCTCTTTCTGCTGATTGCGGGGATCATATATTTTGCAGGTAATGCGGTATATGCCCAGGGTGTTACCACCTCCGCAATTAACGGATCTGTAGTTGACGAGAACGGCGAACCGCTTCCTTCAGCTACAGTAATAGCCGTACATGTACCTTCTGGCACCCAGTACGGAACAACGACCAGACTAAACGGTAAATTTAATTTATTAGGTCTAAGAGTCGGAGGTCCTTACACTATAACTGTTTCTTATGTAGGCTATGAAACTCAAAAAAAAGAAGATGTTTACCTTAACTTAGGACAGACAGTTACGCTGAATTTTAAGATGACTACTTCCGCTGTGAAGCTTTCTGAAATTACCGTAGTCGGCGGCAGAAATGCCATAATAAGCAGCAGCAGAACCGGCGCCTTCCAGAACGTGTCGGCCCAGCAGATGGAGCAGGTTCCTACTATCAGCCGTACCTTCCAGAACTTCGCGAAACTTTCGCCCATGTTCAGCGGTACTAATATGCAGGCCGCAGGCAGAAACAACAGATATAATAATATTCAGATCGACGGTACGCAGTATAACGATCTCTTCGGTTTAGGCTCAAGCGGTACACCCGGCGGCCAAACCGGCGCCAACCCTATCAGTTTGGACGCTATTGATGAGTTCCAGGTGGTTATAGCTCCTTACGACGTTAGATACGGCGGATTTACCGGCGGCGGCATAAACGCCATTACCCGCAGCGGTACCAACTTTTTCAAAGGTTCGGTCTACGGCTACGGCAGAAATCAGAACTTAATCGGCCTCAGCCCGGGTGATAATCAGACTAAATACGCAAACTTTACAGACAACCAGTACGGCTTCCGTCTTGGCGGCCCTGTCGTTAAAGACAAGCTGTTCTTCTTTACTAACGTTGAATTAACCAACCATACTGTTCCGCTGTCGAATGCCTCTATTACTCAAGGATCAGGCGCGGCGGCAGCTAACGCCGATACTTTAAGAAATATTTTGGCTACTAAAGGATTCAGCGCTGGAAGCTACAATAGTTTTGATGTTAGCCAGCCCAGCACCAAATTCTTCCTCCGTTTCGATTATAACCTCTCGGAAAATAATAAATTAACTATCCGTAATAACTTTGTACATTCTTATGAGGATAATCTTAACGCGAGAACTAGCGTAAACTCATTAAGTTTTGATTCTTACAACTACAGAATAACCAACAACACTAACTCGACGGTTCTGCAGTTGAACTCGACTCTAGGCAATAAAATGTCGAACGAATTGACCTTAGGCTACACAATGATCCGCGATAAACGCGGACCGACAGGCGCTGCTTTGCCTGAAGTTGACGTTGTTCTTCCGGGCGGTTTTACAATCTATGCCGGCACCGACAGATATTCTTCCGCAAACAGCCTAGATCAGAATATCTTCGAATTTACAGACAACTTTACTTATCTGACCGGTAACCACGTCTTTACTTTCGGAACTCATAATGAATTCTTTAATTTTAAGAATTTATTTATCCGTTCCTTCTATGGTTACTACCAGTACAAGGTAAATTATGTCTCTCAACTTAATTTCAACAATCCGAGCTTCTTCCAGAGAGTTTACTCAAGAACTTCGGATAACGAGCCGGCTGCTTCTTTCGGCGTAAATCAGATCGGTTTCTACGCTCAGGATGAATGGTCGATCGCTCCTAATATGAAATTAACATACGGATTAAGGGTTGATGTGCCCTTCTTCCCGAATAAACCGGCAAACAACGATTCGGTATCTTATTATTTCCCCGGTTACAGCACTACTGACGTACCCAACGGAAACGTTATGTGGTCTCCGCGTGTTGGTTTCAACTGGGATGTTAACGGCGACCATACTACTCAGGTTAGAGGCGGTATCGGAGCTTTTGCCGGCCGCATTCCTTACGTATGGATGTCTAACAACTACGGTAATACCGGAACTCTTATTGCCGAAGTAGACGGCGGTCCGGGTACTCAATTCTCGGCCGATCCATATAATCAGCCCGGACTCGGCGCACCGGGTACCGGAGCAGCTAAGCTGCAATCGGAAATCGATCTTGTAGATCCTAATCTCAAAATGCCCCAGGTCCTAAGATTCGATGTTGCGGTTGATCATCAGCTGCCATATAATATTACAGGTACTGTCGAAGCTCAGTATACTAAGACCTTGTACGATATGCTTTATAAAGAGATCAACCTAAATCCGCAGGTCGGCAGTCTTCCAGCCCCTGACGGAAGACCGATATTCGGCGGTACCAACAGCGGGAATCATAATTTCTACGGAATTTATTATTTGACGAACACAACCAAGGGCTATCAGTACGATCTAAGCATTCAGCTTCAGAGAAACGTAATGCGTGGCATCTCGGGTAATGTTGGTTACAACTTCCAGAGAGCTCTTGATCAGAACGGCGTACTGTCTTCGCAGGCTCAATCTCAAATGAGGTATAATCCTATTTCCGGAAATCCTAACGATCCTCCGCTTACAACTTCGGATTTCGAAATAAGGAACAGGATCTTCGCTTCACTTACTTATACTCACGAGTTCTGGGAAAATAATCCTACCAGCATTTCGTTATTCTATAACGGCCAGTCCGGTCAGCCTTTCGGCTTCTGCGTTTACGGTGACGTAAACAATGACGGATTCAATCAGAACGATTTGTTCTATATTCCTAAAAATGATGCCGATATTGAATTAGGTACTGTTAAAAACGGCGTTTATACGAGAGCTCCTCAGAGCACTTACAACGCTCTTGAAGCAACCATCAACGGTAACGATTATCTCTCCTCCCACAGAGGTCAGATTGCAGCAAGAAACGGCGCTAACTATCCTTGGAGAAATGAACTCGATCTGAGAATCGCTCAGGATATTCCGGCGTTTATGCCATCGCACCATTTCCAGATTACTATTGATATACTCAATGTTCTTAATCTGATTAATTCTAAATGGGGATGGGACGTAAGCGGCGGTTATAATAATAATACAATTGTTTCTTACGAAGGTATCGATAAAGCAACAGGCAACGCAGTTTACGGTTTTAACCCCAACTACAAACCCTGGAACTATAATGATCTTACTTCACGCTGGACAATGCAGCTCGGAGCAAGATATACATTCTAAACCTTTTAAGGTTTATTGATTAAAAAAGCCTTTAGAGAAATCTAAAGGCTTTTTTTTGTTCCCCGATTAAAATTCTACAGCGCTAATTCTTTCAACCACTAAAGCCTAATTTGTATTTCCCTTATGCAGATACTTCGACAGCGCGTATTTTTTTGACCTAAAATTTTTCTATCTGGCGATTTATTGTTTGTATTCCTTTGCTTCATATACGTTCCAGCTGCTTTCTGATTCCTATATTATTGTACTATTAAATGCTGTCATTTCCGCATCTGGCGGAGCAAATTAACTCCATGTAATAGCCGTTGTAACTTCGGTTATAGCTGTGATGATGTGCACTGCCTCAGTCGTGAAATAGTATATTTTTGCCATGGTAGTTAAAGGAAAATATGAAGAATTATACCATGTGGGCAATCATTTCGGTTTTATTTGCGCTTTGGCTGGCGGGAGTTATCTTAAAGGTAGCCGTGGGCGGGATGCTACATATCGTCTTGATTATAGCGGTAATTCTGCTTGTCTTTAATATGCTGCGCACTACTAAAACTGCTGCGAAGACATAATTTATTTCTGATTATTACAGAACATCTTTATTACGCAAATTGACTTCCGGCTGTAGTTTATCTCTACTGCTGGCTTTACTTGCGGAAATACCTTTCACCGCATAATAAAATCAAAACCTTTTAAAACGGTTATTTTAGTGCGGAAATTATCGCGGCGCATTTTAATACAGCGGTTTCGCTCCTTAATCGGTTATCAGCCAGTCTCCGTCTGTCCTGAAGTGCAAACATGTTAAGCTCACCTGCAGTTAATCCGCCTTCAGGCCCGAAAACAAAATAATAATTTTCATCTTCCGCTGCATCGAATTCTTCAAATCCGGCCTCAGCCTTCTGATCAAATACGATTTTCCTGCCCGGGGATTTCATAATCTGCTCGATCCCTTCTGCGGTACGTATCTCCGGCAGAAAACTTCTTAATGACTGCTTCATGGCAGCTAGCGCTATCTTCCCCCACCGTTCTATTTTATTGCCCTTGGCTACAGTTCTGGCCGACTCAAATATTATAAAATTAGTAATTCCCATCTCGGTGCATTTTTCAAGCATA
>JBJKTB010000522.1:0-5431 GCA_046703345.1 Ignavibacteriaceae bacterium | reverse complement strand
TTTTGACGACTTGAATTGGGAGAAAAGAAAATATAAAGCGTGGAAAGCATACGGCGACAGCAAAATATCGAACCTGTATTTCACTTATGAATTGGGAAGAAGAATATCTTCCGGAAATTTTAATGTTACCGCTGCGGCCGCACATCCTGGATGGACGGCCACCGATCTCCAAAGGCACAACGGTTTGTTTAAAATGATGAACCCGCTGTTAGCTCAGAATCCGCAAATGGGCGCGCTTCCGACATTATACGCCGCAACGGCGGATGACGTGAAAACGGGTGATTACTTCGGCCCGTCGGGATTTATGGAGATGAAAGGCTATCCTAAAAAAGTAGAATCAAACGAATTGTCTCACAACAAAGAAATTGCCTCGAATCTTTGGAATGTTTCGCAGAAATTAACCGGAATAGAATTTAAATTTTAAAAATAAAGAGGGAAAAAAATGGCGAATACCATTTTAATTACCGGAGCATCTTCCGGGATTGGGAAAGCGGCAGCAAAATATTTTCTTGCTAAAGGATGGAATGTATCGGCAACCATGCGAAGCCCATCATCCGAAAAAGATTTGACCGATTCAGAAAATCTTATAAAAATGGAAACCGACGTTACAGATAAAACGAGCGTTGTCTCTGCCGTCGAGACAACTGTTAAACATTTCGGCGGAATCGATGTTCTTCTTAACAACGCCGGCTACGGAAGCGCCGGGCCGATGGAAGCCGCAACCGACCAACAGATAAAAAGACAGTTCGACGTGAATTTATTCGGTGTTATCGAAACAATAAGAGCCGTGCTGCCGCATTTCAGAAAGAAGAATGACGGAATGATTATAAATATTTCTTCTATCGGCGGACTTGTAACATTCCCGCTATTCTCATTATACCACGCTTCAAAGTGGGCAGTAGAAGGATTATCCGAAAGCCTTCAGTATGAATTGAATCCTTTGGGGATCAAAATTAAAGTGGTTGAACCGGGAGGAGTTAAAACCGATTTCGCGGGGCGCTCAATGGATTTCTTCGATATAAACGGTTATGAAGATTATTCTGACACAGTAAACAAAATAACTCATTATTTCCGGGCCGACGGCGAAAGACGGGCGAAATACGCTGAACCGGATAAAATAGCGGAAGTTATTTTTAAAGCCGCAACCGACGGAACGGATCAATTCAGATATATTGCCGGAAACGATGCGGCAAGCATTTGGGAGACAAGAAAAAAATTAAGCTTCGAAGAATTCAGACACATGATAACAGAGAGCATGCTTAAATAATATTGACCAAAACAAGTCCGCAAATATCGGAGAAGTTATATGAAAGTTCTTATAACCGGCGCGTCAGGAATGGTCGGAAAGGGTGTTCTTCTTGAGTGCCTTCAGAGCGACCGGATAAGTTCAGTAACAGTTGTAGGCAGAAATTCCTGCGGAATTAAACATGAAAAGCTTAATGAGATTTTGCACCGGGACTTTACAGATTTTACAACTATAGCAGATAAACTAAACGGATTTGACGCATGCTTCTTCTGTATGGGCGTTTCCTCAGCGGGCCTTTCCGAAGAGAAATACAGAATTCTGACCTATGACATTACATTAGGATTCGCAAGAATACTCTTAAAAAATAATTCTAATACGTGCTTTTGTTACGTTTCCGGAGCCGGCACCGACAGTACGGAAAATGGAAGAATGATGTGGGCCCGCGTAAAGGGAAAAACCGAAAACGATTTAATGTCCCTTCCTTTTAAATCTTCATATATGTTCCGGCCCGGACTTATTCAGCCAATGAAAGGAATTAAATCTAAGACTAAGTTGTACAACTATTTTTATACCCTAACAAAATTTCTTTTCCCTATATTTAATCATTTCCCCAAATATGTAACCACAACTGAGAAGATGGGCAGGGCAATGATCAACGCCGCGGTTTCGGGCTATTCGAAAAAAATATTGGAAAGCTCCGATATAAATGAACTTGCGGAATAACAAAGGCTATAGAAGTCAACTTTAACACTTCCTTCCGCAACTTTGGGTTTTTGAACCGCCTATTCCCTTCACTAATCCAAAATAATCCTGCTTGACAAAAATTCTTTTAATACTTAATATTACGAATAATCATTGTTAATTTATTGGTAAATTCGAATGATAAACGAAATTGACGCAAAAATACTGAATATTCTTCAGGAAAACTCAAGGACCACAAATGCGGAAATAGCCAGGCAGATAAACATGGCGCCGTCGGCAGTGCTTGAGAGAATCAGGCGGCTTGAGAAAAACAAAATTATTACTAAGTACACTATTCAGATTAATCCAGTCGAAGTAAAAAGAGGACTGCTTGCTTTTATCCAGGTGAAGGCTAACGGTCCTGTTGTGGATCAGAAAGTTGCGAAAGAGATATCTAAAATCGCCGAAGTACAGGAGGTTCATATTGTAGCCGGCGAGGACAGCTATCTAGTGAAAGTGCGGGTTGAGAATCCGGAAGCGCTGACACAGCTTTTAAGAACGAAATTTGCTTCAATAAAATCTATAAGAACCACAAACACTACAATTGTGCTTGAGACGGTAAAAGAAACAAATGAACTGATATTCTAATTTATTATTAATAAAAAATTAACCGGAGAAATTATGGCAAAGAAACTTGTAAAAAGATCATGGGCCGAACCATTTAAAATTAAAGTTGTTGAGCCCATCAAGATGACAACAAAAGCGTACAGGGAGAAAGCCGCAAAGGAAGCGGGTTATAATACTTTCCTTTTAAAATCCGAAGACGTGTACATTGATCTGCTGACGGACAGCGGCACAAACGCGATGAGCGATTCTCAGTGGGCCGGTATGATGATAGGCGACGAAGCTTATGCCGGCAGTAAAAACTTCTATTACCTTTGGGACAACATAAAAAAATACTACGGATATCCTTATTTTGTCCCGACTCATCAGGGACGCGCGGCCGAACATTTAATTTCAAAGATTCTTATTAAGCCCGGAGATTATGTACCCGGGAATATGTATTTCACAACTACCAGGCTTCATCAGGAACTTGCAGGAGCAACATTTGTAGACGTCATAATCGATGAAGCTCATAATCCAAAGAGCAAGCATCCGTTCAAAGGAAACGTCGATCTAAATAAACTTGAAAAGCTTGTTAAGGAAGTCGGCGCGAAGAAAATTCCATATATAAGTATTGCGGGTCCTGTTAACATGGCGGGAGGTCAGCCCATTTCAATGGCCAATATCATAGAAGTCAAAAAATTCACTCAAAAGCACGGTATAAAAATGTGGCTCGATGCCACTCGTCTTGTTGAGAACGCTTACTTCATAAAGACGCGTGAAAAAGGTTATGAGAATAAAACTATAGCGCAGATAGTTAAGGAAATTTGTTCTCATTTCGAGGGAATCTGGGTAAGCGCGAAAAAAGATCTTCTTGTAAACATCGGCGGTTTTCTTGCCACCAAAAATAAAAAGGTTTTTGAAGAAGGCAGAAATCTTGTCGTCGTTTATGAAGGACTGCATACATACGGCGGACTGGCGGGAAGGGATATGGAAGCAATGGCGCGAGGCATTGAGGAGATGACGAATTATGATTACATCAGGTCAAGGATTGGGCAGGTTGAGTATTTCGGAAATAAGCTGCTGGAATATAATATCCCGATAGTGGAACCTATCGGAGGTCATGCTATTTTTCTTGACGCCAAAAGATTTTTGCCTCATCTGAAGCAGAATGAGTTTCCGGCGCAAACTTTGGCGAATGAGATATACGTGGACTCGGGCGTTCGCGCCATGGAAAGGGGAATAGTATCGGCGGGAAGGAATAAAAAAACAGGCGATCATAATTTCCCCAAACTGGAACTAGTCCGTTTAACTCTGCCGAGAAGAGTCTACACGCAGGCTCATATAGATGTTACATACGAATCTATTGTTTCGGTTTACGAAAACAGAAAATCAATCAAGGGATTAAAAATGGTTTATGAGCCGAAATATCTGAGATTTTTCCAAGCCCGTTTTGAAAAGCTGAAATAAAGCAAATCAAATTAGAAATAGATTACTGACAATTTTTATCTGAGCCGGATTACACATCCGGCTTTTTTATGAATTTGCCTGCGTTAGTGAATTCATAGACAAATGGTAAACATTTTGGTATCTTGGTTTAGTTTATCACTAAACAAAGGAGCATGTTTTGGAAGATCCTATCTGGAGTCCAAACGAAGAAAGAATTATCAGCTCAAACATGACAAAGTTTACCGGATTCGCGGCTGAAAATACAGGCATAAAGTTCCTTGATTATAATGACTTATACAATTGGTCCGTAGATCACATCGATAAATTCTGGGAGCTAATCTGGATGTATTCAGGAATTTTATACTCTAAAAGTTATAGCGCAGTAATGTCAAAGCCGAAAATGCCGGGAACAACATGGTTCAAGGGAGCGGAATTAAATTTCGCGGAAAATCTGCTTCGTTTCAGAGACAGCCGCACCGCTATAATAAGTGCGCGGGAAAACGCCTCTCTCGTCAGAATTTCATACGAGGAACTTTACCGTTATACCGCCGCGTGCGCTGAAAATCTTAAAAAGCTCGGAGTTAAAAAAGGTGACAGAGTTGCGGGATTTATGTCCAACCTGCCTGAAGCCATTATTGCTATGCTGGCAACTACAAGCATGGGCGCCGTCTGGTCATCCTGCTCACCGGATTTCGGATTAAAAGGAGTGCTGGATCGCTTCGGGCAAATTAAGCCGAAAGTATTATTCGCAGTGGAAAGCTATCAATACAACGGGAAACAAATTGACTGCGGTGAAAAAATTGAACAGATACTTAAGAACATCCCCGAAGTAGAACATGCCGTTTATGTTGAAAGGTTTTTTAATTTTAATATAAAACAGGACAATTTAGAAACTGAATTTACCGTGAACAATAAACATCTATACTTTAAGGACTTGCTCCGCAGCAATTCAAGTCAAATAGATTTCGAGCAACTGCCGTTCGATCATCCTGTTTATATAATGTATTCGTCCGGCACCACCGGTGTTCCAAAGTGTATCGTACACGGTGCCGGCGGAACTCTTCTGCAGCACTACAAAGAACTTGCGCTTCATACAAATTTAAAGCGGGAAGACATCATTACATATTATACAACATGCGGCTGGATGATGTGGAACTGGCTCGTAAGCTCGCTTCAGATCGGCGCAACAATATTTCTGTACGACGGCAATCCCGCATATCCGAATTTAAATACGCTTTGGGAACACATAGAAAGCGAAGGGATTACGGTTTTCGGTACGAGTCCGAAATACTTATCGACCTGTCAAAAGGCCGGACTAACTCCTAAAGACAATTTCAACCTAAATTCTTTAAACACCGTTCTCTCAACGGGCTCGCCGCTTTCAGTTGAGAATTTTCAGTATGAATATTCTGAGATTATAGATGATCTAAAGCTTTCATCGATTGCCGGCGG
>JBJKTB010000521.1:0-5065 GCA_046703345.1 Ignavibacteriaceae bacterium | reverse complement strand
GCTACATTTCGCTCGGCGGAAGATACAACTCGAATTTATTCTCTACCAGCATGTACATTAACGGCTATGCGGGTTATTCTATAGGATTGAAGAAGCCTGTCGCCTCCTTAATGATAGGATACAGACCGTCAGAATTCTTTATCGGCGCGGCGGATATAGAAGTATTTAGAGCGCTGAGGCCGTGGCAGCAGTTCACTCCTTATTCCGGACTTATGAACTCCGCCGCCGTGCTTTTGGGTTATGAGGACCAGTTTAATTATTATCTCTCGACCGGATTTAAGTTGGGGCTTTCAAAAAGAATCTTCAGAAGGATGACTGTCGCGCTGAATTTTATTTCGGATAACCAGACTTCAGTTAAAGAAGATAAATATTTAACAATAGTAAATACTAAGCGAGTAGTAAGGCCTAACCCGGCAGTAAACGAAGGCTTCGACAGGAAGCTTGAGCTGCTGCTCCGTCTCGGCCAGTCGCCTTACGAGCTGCAGGTAATTCCCGATAACGCGCTTCTGGCTGACGTGCGGCTCTCGCGCTACGGCTTTAAAAGCAGCTT
Organism: Ignavibacteriaceae bacterium; assembly: GCA_046703345.1. Taxonomy (GTDB): domain Bacteria; phylum Bacteroidota; class Ignavibacteria; order Ignavibacteriales; family Ignavibacteriaceae; genus FEN-1297. The sequence goes on along the minus strand of JBJKTB010000521.1, from coordinate 4,515 downwards.
CAATTATATTAAGGTACTTGCGGCCGGGCAGCTAAAACTGAAGACGTTTTACCCGGAGCTTTTCGTATCGCCCTTCCTTCTTCTTAACCTTGAGGCGGGATATGTACGCGGAGATTACGGCGTACAGCATCTTTTCGCTCCCGCCGCCGCTATGGGATTTTACTCGCCGGTTACTTCGTTCCAGGGATTGAAGCCTTACCGTTTTATAGGAGACAAGATGATTGCGTTTCACGCGGAGCACAACTGGAGGACTATAATATTTCAGGCGCTCGGACTTAATTTTCTTACCGATCTCGATCTTGATATAGTAACGGGCGGAGGCGTTCTCAGGATTTTTAACGACAGCGGTTATCTTCCGGCGCTTACGCAAAGAAAAGCTTACTGGGAAGTTTACGCCGGCGTATCAAGAATCCTCGCGATCTTAAAACTGAATGTGTACTACAATTCATTTAAGTCCGTCGGCGCAACATTATCTACCGCCGTTATTTTTTAGCTGCCGCCTGCTTTCATATACGGCTCGCACACTGGCTGGATTTTATTGCTTAATTGATTTCCGTTCGATAATTTATTAGCGGAAAATATATATTATTAGACCGTTTAGTATCGCTTCAAACAAAAATCACGCGGCTTGACGTAAACAAAATAAATTTTAGCCTTAAAATTAATAAGTATGACTGTTAAGAACCTTAAGCAAATAGTACCTCAAGTAGACTGGAATAAGTACGGGCATTTATGGAAGCGAATCGAAGTTCGAGGTAAAACTATTCTTTTAAATGAAGGCGAGATTTCAAATAAAGCATATCTGATTGAAAAAGGATGTTTAAGACTATGGTTCAATCATGGAGGCAAAGACGTAACTTTCCAATTCTTTTTCGAAAACGAAGCGGTTTCTTCCATTGAGAGTTTTACCAAAGGACGGGCCAGTCTTTTTAATATAGAAACGATAGAGCCTTCCGTTCTTCAGATTATCAAGAAGAAAGACTTTGACCGTATTTTGAATGAGAATCCTCAACTGAAGGATCTTTTATATAAAATAATTTTAGAGCGTCAGTTTAATTATATGAGGCATTTCCTTTCCTTAATAAAGGATAAACCTAAAGAGCGTTACCTAAATCTTCTGAAAGACAAACCGCAAATAATACAGCGTATACCCCAGCATTACATCGCATCTTATTTAGGAATAACTTCCGTCTCCTTAAGCAGGATAAGAAATAAAATATAACTTTTAATTTCTTAACAATTGTTATCGGCCAATTCATAATTCAATTTTTATCTTTGTGCTAAAAAGGCACAAAATGAAAGTAGTAATAGTATTTAATCACCCGTATGAAGGCAGTTATTGTACTGCTGTTTTGAATGCTGCGTTGGCTGGTCTGAAAAAGGCCAACCATGAGACTGATTTAATTCATCTTGATAAGGAAAGATTTAATCCTGTTATGTCATCGGAGGATTTGCAGGGTTTTAGGGAAAGAAGAACCGTCGACCCAAAAGTAAAGGAATATAAACAGCGTCTTGATGATGCCGAACATTTAGTATTCATTTTCCCGATATGGTGGGAATTAATGCCGGCAATGACAAAAGGATTTATTGACAAGGTGATATTTCCCGGAGTAGCATACGATTATTCCGAAAACGGCCTTATGAGAAGAAAATTTCTTAAAATGAACGGAGTTACATTGATAACAACGATGAACACGCCGTCTTTTTTTTACAGATTATTTTTCGGTAACGCAATTAAAAAAGCTGTTCTGCTTGGGACATTCTGGAAAACAGGATATAAACATAGGAAATGGATTAAATTGAGCATGGTAAAGTTTGTTTCAAATAAGAAAAGGGAAAGACGGCTTTCTAATATCGAAAGGCATTTTGAAAAATTAAAATAGAGTAATGAACTCATCATCTTTAATTAGCGGCAAGCAGTCTGCTGAATCGTTAAGTTGACCGCTTCCGGCAGTAATATTTCCCGGCAAGTCATCGCCTTGATATTGGCGACAAAAAGAAAAAATATATTTTAATTAAATCCCTCATCCGTTTCCGAACAGCGCGCATGAAAAGTTTTTTATTGCTTAATTGCCTTCAGTTGCATAAGTTATATACGAGGGGTATAAAATACAGGGAGCCATTCAAAGAAGCGGTGCAAGCGGGTACCACAACACGAATTAATTACCGGATATCTTAAGCGGGTTTGGAATTTATTCAAATTACTTTCCCGTATACCCAAATGAGTGATGATGGATTAATCCAATAAATAAATGTTAAGCGGAAACATTTACCTATAATTAATAATAAATTAAGGGGGCTGTAAAATGGTACTACATAAATCAAGAATACTATTTCTTCGAACATTACTATTAACTTTGCTGCTTGCTGTGATAGCTCAGGCGCAAGAAACCGTTACTCAACTTAAAGCTCCGGTAACGCCGAAATATGTCGATCTTGGGCCTCAGAATGTAAATGCATTCAAAATAAATTACGGATTGCCTCAGGTCGGTGAATACACTATAGAAACCCTTGGATATTCGGAGATTCGGTTCTTTGTAAATGTGTTTGTTGAAAAATATAAATCGAACCCGATCAAGAACGCCAAGATCAATATGCGCTTCTTTAATAATGTTCAAGGAGGTTCCTGGGATTATGCCGATTATTCTACGAAGTCTGTGGTTACAAGTTATATCCAAGGCTGGACTACTCAAAAAATTTACGGTAAGTCAACGCGGGTCTGGGTGTGGGCGGAGAATATGCCTCCGGGCCCGTACACAATTACTGTTACGTATTATCTAATACCGTAATCAGTATTTATAATATCTTCGAGCAAAATAATCTATAACATAACGGCTAACGAGCCGATCAATCCGGCCTTTGAGCCGTATCCGGCGGACTGTACAATTTTAATTTTCTGGTGCCGTATTGACACCGCAGTTCAAATTTAATTCAATAGTGATCGAACCGCCAGCCGTGCATTCAAAAGAACGCAGTTAGCCGAATCTTCCGCAGCTGCAATTTTAATCGGCATTCTCGTTATTAACTGCGGTATAAATACAACTCAGTTATTCCAATAAATTTTGCTCATGAAAAATTAATTGGGCACTATTTTGAGTAAAAAAATAAACGAAGTATACCAATTCAAAATTACATTAACCGGTTCCTACCCGTTTATCTGGAGAAGAATATTAGTCCCCTCGCATTATTCATTTTGGGATTTTCATGTCGCTATTCAGGGTGCTATGGGATGGCTCGACTGCCACCTTCATTCATTTACAGTAAAAGATCCTGTAACAAAGTCGAAGGTAGTAATCGGCATTCCCAGTAAAGAGCATCCGGTGTCTGATAATAAAGTATTGAAAGACCATAAAGTAAAAATTTCGGAATATTTTAGTGAGAATAATCGCGATGCCGGATATGAGTATGATTTTGGAGACTCGTGGACGCATAGAATAAGGTTTGAGAAAACCATAAAGGCTGCGGCCGGCAAGAAATATCCGAAATGTATTGACGGTGAATTTGCTTGTCCCCCTGAAGATTGCGGCATGATTGCCGGTTTTTACCGGCTGGTATCCGTCCTTAAGGATGCTAAGAATGATGAATACAATGAAATGATCGAATGGTTAGGCGGAGAGTTTGATCCGGATAAATTTGATCCGAAAGATGTAACGTTTGACGATCCGGAAGAAAGATTTATATTAAGGTATGTGAATTAGCGACGTTCATACGTTTGCCGCCTGCAATTATCAACGCCGTTGTTTTAAAAAAAATATATAAAACACAAATATCAGGAAATATGTGAATGGACAATGCAAGAGTCTTTAAAACGGCCTTTGCCGGCGTTTATCCGCTGTATATACAAAAAGCGGAGAGAAAAGGACGTACAAAAGCAGAAGTAGATGAAATTATATGCTGGCTTACCGGATATAATAAGCAGACATTGCAGCTTCAAATCGACAATAAAAGCGACCTCAAATCATTTTTTGACGAGGCGCCGCAAATAAATCCGAATGTTTCAAAAATTACCGGCGTAATATGCGGCTATCGTGTGGAAGAAATAGAGGACAAACTTATGCAGAAGATCCGTTATTTGGATAAGCTGATAGATGAATTGGCAAAAGGAAAACCGCTCGAAAAGATCTTAAGGAAATAAAAAGTTCTGAAGCGGTTATAGATAAAAGCAAGAGTTTCAAAAATTACTGAGACTTAAAAATAATTTGTAAACGATAATAAATTCATAACAAAAGCTCTAACTTTTCTTTAAAAACGATAGAAAAATTTAGAAAAAAGAAAGTCCGATTTTTAACCGGCGTTATCCATTTCTTGAATAAATCCCTCTGCGCGTAGTAAAGCCCTATTCTAAAAGAGTTGTCATGAGAGGACATAAATTTTGTTCAGCCGGCTTTTCTGAACTGCCGGAGAAATGGCCCTGCCGCGTTAAACTTCCGACGTTCCGCCGCTTTCATTCTTTCTTTATTTTCAGGGGTGTAAATAAATTTGTGTAAATGGTTAATGTATGGCTTGAGGATAAGC
>JBJKTB010000520.1:0-6748 GCA_046703345.1 Ignavibacteriaceae bacterium | reverse complement strand
AAAATATTCTATCGTTTCGGCCGGTACATGTGAGTGCTCTGGCCGAAGAAAACTTCGGCAGATTCCATAACCGTTTCCGAGTGCGTGGGGTGAGGATGTATCGTTAGTTTAAGATCTGTCGCATTCGCTCCCATTTCTATAGCAAGTACGCCTTCCGCAATAAGCTCTCCGGCTCCGGGCCCGCATATGCCGACACCTAAAATCCTCTGATCGTCAGGATTAATTATAAGCTTTGTTACCCCGTCGCTGCGGTCAAGAGTTGTGGCGCGTCCTGAGGCGGCCCAGGGAAACTTTGCTATTTCGAATTTTATGTTCTGTTCTCTAGCCTTTGTTTCGGTTATGCCTGCCCATGCAATTTCGGGATCAGTAAAAACAACAGCAGGAATGGCTCTCGGCTCGAAGGCTACTTTATGACCCGCGATCGCTTCTACCGCAACGCGCCCTTCATGACTTGCTTTGTGAGCAAGCATCGGTTCGCCTACGATGTCGCCAATCGCGTAAATATCAGGATCGTCCGTTCTAAGCTGTTCGTTAACAACTATCCATCCGCGAGCGTTCGTTTTTACTTTCGTGTTCTCTAGACCGAGTCCTTTCGTTTCAGGTTTTCTTCCGATAGACATCAGCACGTAATCGTAAACGTGTTCGGAAACTTTTCCTTCGCCGTCCTGAATACTCACGCTGATTCCGTCTTTTACTTCTTTAAGCGAAAGCACCTTGGAGTTAACCATCACCTTCTCGAATTTCTTTTCAACGCGTTTAGCGAGAAACGCTACAAGATCTCTGTCGGCGCCAGGCAGAAGACCGGGCATCATCTCAACAACTGATACTTTCGTACCCAGCGCGCTGTATACGGAACCTAGCTCCAAACCTATGTACCCGCCGCCTATAACAAGCAGACTCTTAGGTATCTCGGGCAGATCGAGGGCAGTGGTGGAGTTCAGTACGCGCTTGCTGTCGATATCAAGAAAAGGAATAGTCGCTATTACCGAACCTGTGGCGATGATCGCCTTATTAATTTTTATTTCCTCAGTGCCGCCGTCTGATTTCTCGACTTTCAAGGTGCTCGAGTTCAGAAAACTGGCGGTGCCGCGAATATATTTTATTTTCCTCTGCTTGGATAAAATACCTAATCCGCCGGTAAGTTTATTTACCACGCTCGATTTCCAATCGCGCAGTTTGTTCAAATCGATTTTGGGCTTTGAAAATTCGATACCCCAGTTCTTAGCTTCTTCAGCTTCGTTGATTAATTTAGCTACGTGCAGAAGAGCTTTTGAAGGAATGCAGCCTCTGTAAAGGCACACGCCGCCGGGATTTGGTTCTTTGTCTATTAAAGTTACTTCCATACCGAGATCGGCAGCGAAGAAAGCCGCAGCGTAACCGCCCGGGCCGCCGCCGATTACGGTTAATTTTTGTTTTTCCATTATTTCCACCAATTTTTTTAATTAGAATATAAAATCGATTTTAGAATTAAAAGTTCATTTGAATTCTAAATTCTAAATTTTACATTCTGATTTCAAATTCATCCTTCAATTAAAATTTTCATCGGCTGCTCAAGAGCTTCGCAGACCCATCTTAAGAATCTAGCCGCGTCCGCGCCGTCTATTATGCGGTGATCGTAAGACAACGAAAGCGGAAGCATCAGCCTCGGCTCAAACTTGCCGTCCGCAAATACTGGCTCAACAGATCCTCTGGACACGCCGAGTATTGCTACTTCGGGCGAGTTAACAATAGGAGTAAAGGAAGTTCCGCCGATGCCGCCCAGATTAGTTATAGTAAAACATCCGCCCTGAAGATCATCGGGGGATATCTTTCTAATACGGGCCTTGTCGGCTATCGTGTTCATCTCAACGGAAAGTTCGATAAGATTTTTTTTGTCTACGTTTCTTATTACCGGAACAATCAAACCGTGTTCGGTATCTACCGCAACGCCTACGTTGTAATATTTTTTATAGATGACTTCCTTCTTCTCCATATCTATGGACGAGTTAAACTGAGGAAAAACCCTCAGAGCAGAAGCCGCAATCTTAAGAAGAATAGAGGTTACCGTAAGCTTTCCTCCAGCTTTTTCGGCTTTGGGGTTGAAGGCTTTCCTTACTTTTTCAAGTTCGGTTATGTCGGCCTTATCGTGCTGTGTTACATGAGGAATAGTAGCCCACGCGTAGCTTAAATGAACCGCCGTCTTCGACCGTATGTTGCTCATAGGCTTATGCTCAACCGCTCCGAACTTTGAGAAGTCCGGCAGTGTTTCCTGCTGAAACCCGAAGGCCGGCTGCGATCCGCGCTCTTCGTTAAGCTTCTTAACATATGCCTTAACGTCATCCATGGAAATTCTTCCGCCGGGACCTGTACCAGCAACTTTATTTATGTCGACGCCAAGCTCGCGGGCAATTCGTCTTACTGAAGGTGCGGCCGGCGCAGCGCCCTTAGAAATCGGCGGCTGATCATCCTTCTCAGCCGGCAGAATCGCTTCGCGCTCTCCTTTAGATTGATCAATCTCAGGAGAAGCTTCGGCTTCAAATCTAGACTCATCCTCCTGAGCTTTGGGTGTTTCAGCCGCAGGCGATTCCTCGACTGTTTCTTCTGTATCTGCGGTTTCTACTTTAATCAGAGGCTGGCCTACCTTAGCTTTCTCTCCTGATTTAATCAGCACTTCAACTATCTTTCCTGTTAGAGTTGAAGGAACTTCTATCGTAGCTTTGTCAGTTTCAATCTCCAGAATTCCCTGATCTTTTTCTATGAAGTCGCCGGGTTTTACCAGTATGTTTAGAACGTCGGCCGATTCTATATTCTCTCCTAGTTCGGGCAGTTTCATTTCCTTAATCTGACCCGATGTCTTTTTCTTCTGCGGTGCGGGAGCCGCTTTTTGAGCAGCCTGGGGTTCCGCAGTTTTAGCCGGCGCAGCTGCCTCCTGTTTAGGCGCGGCCTTCTTTTCTTCCGCTTTCTGTCCGTCGTCCACTGTAATTATAGGCTGTCCTACTTTTACTTTATCTCCCGGCTTTATTAATACTTTCTCTATTATACCGTTAAGAGTTGAGGGTACTTCAATCGTAGCTTTATCAGTTTCTATTTCGATAATTCCCTGATCCTTCTCAATCTTATCTCCGGATTTAACCAGGACGTTTAAGACATCGGCAGATTCAATATTTTCCCCGAGTTCCGGTAACTTGAATTCTTTTGCCATTTTAAACCTTATTTAATTTTCAAACTTTATATTTTTCAAAATGCTGGATTTTTATTTTGATTTAAATCTCTATTAAAGATAGATCGGATTGATCTTATCCGGATTCATTCCGAAATCTTTTATTGCTTTTTCAACGACCGTATTTTTTATTTTTCCGTCGAGCGCCAGCGCGTGAAGCGTTGCAACCACAACATGCTTTGCGTCTACTTCAAAGAAATCTCTCAGCGATGCTCTTCCCTCGCTTCTTCCGAATCCGTCGGTGCCCAAAGAAACCAGAGGTCTCGGGAACCACTTTGAAATAGAGTCCGGAAGAGTCTTCACGTAATCCGAAGCCGCTACGAAAACACCTTCTTCGTTCTTTAATACTTCAGAAACGTAAGGAGTTTTTTGCTTCTTCGTGGGATTAAGCATATTCCATCTGTCAACATCGAGTCCGTCTCTTCTAAGCTCTTTGTAGCTGGTAACGCTCCAAACATCCGCGGCAACTTTGTAATCGTCTTCAAGAATCTGCTGCGCCTTAAGCACTTCGTTTAGAATTGTACCGCTGCCGAAGAGCTGTGCTTTCAGCTTCAGAGTGCTTTTTGTCGATGCTTTGAATTTATACATTCCTTTAAGAATACCTTCCTTAGCGCCTTCGGGCATCGGAGGCATTTCATAGTTTTCGTTCATCACAGTCATGTAATAAAAAACATTTTCCTGTTCTTCGTACATTCTTCTGATTCCGTCCCTGATGATTACCGCGATCTCAAAGGCGAAAGCGGGATCGTAAGCAACCAAATTCGGAACCGGATATGCCATTAGATGGCTGTTGCCGTCCTGGTGCTGAAGGCCTTCGCCGGCAAGTGTTGTTCTGCCTGCGGTTCCTCCGATAAGGAATCCTTTACAGCTCATATCGCCTGCGGCCCAAACAAGATCGGCCGCCCTGTTGAATCCGAACATGGAATAGTAAACGAAGAACGGTATCATATTGATGCCGTGCGTGGCGTACGCCGTTCCGGCGGCTACAAATGAAGACATAGCTCCCGCTTCTGTAATTCCTTCTTCAAGTATCTGGCCGTTTGTTGCTTCTTTATAGTAAAGAAGACTTTCTCTGTCTACCGGTTCGTATAGCTGGCCGGCGTGAGAGTAAATTCCCACTTGTCTGAAGAGGGCTTCCATACCGAAAGTTCTCGCCTCGTCGGGAACGATTGGAACGATGTTCTTGCCGATCTCTTTATCTTTTAAAAGTTTTGCTAGAAGACGGACGAACACCATCGTAGTAGACGCGTCTCTTCCTTCGGTGCCTTTGTAAAACTCTTCGAATATTTCTTCGGGAGGAGTTTTAAGAGGGCGGATATCAGTTTTTCTCATCGGCACAAATCCGCCTAGCTGCTGTCTTCTTTCTCTCAGGTACTGAATCTCATGGCTGTCTTCCGCAGGTCTGTAGAATGGAGCTTTAGCCACGTCTTCATCCGAGATAGGGATGCCGAACCTAGTTCTGAACTCGGCAAGTTCGTCTTCGTTTAATTTTTTCTGCTGGTGAGTTATGTTCTTTCCTTCGCCGCTTTCTCCCAAGCCGTAGCCTTTAATGGTTTTTGCAAGGATAACTGTGGGAGAGCCGTTGTGCTCAACCGCTGCTTTGAACGCGGCATAAACTTTTTCAGGATCATGCCCGCCGCGCTTCATTTTTCTTAGCTGCTCGTCGGTAAGATCTTCGGCAATTTTCATCAGATCGGAATCGACGCCGAAAAGATGTTCGCGGATATATTTTCCGGTCTCGACAGAATATTTTTGATACTGTCCGTCGACGATCTCACCGAGCCGTTTAATAAGCTTGCCGTTAATGTCTTTGCTCAGCACGGGATCCCAGTCGCTTCCCCAAACAACTTTTATTACGTTCCATCCTGCTCCGCGGAAAGCAGCTTCAAGCTCCTGAATAATCTTTCCGTTGCCTCTCACCGGGCCGTCGAGACGCTGAAGGTTGCAATTAATTACGAAGATTAAGTTATCTAGTTTTTCTCTGGCGGCAAGTGTAATTGCGCCTAACGTTTCCGGTTCGTCTGTTTCGCCGTCGCCGAGGAACGCCCATACCTTGCTGCCGTTCGGTTTTTTCAATCCGCGGTCTTCAAGGTATCTGTTAAATCTTGCCTGATATATCGCCATGATGGGACCTAATCCCATTGAGACAGTGGGGAACTCCCAGAAATGGGGCATAAGCCACGGATGCGGATAAGATGACAATCCTCCGCCCGGTTTAAGCTCGCGGCGGAAATTTTCCATCTGCTCTATCGAAATTCTACCTTCAAGAAACGCTCTCGCGTAAATTCCGGGGGATGCGTGGCCCTGAAAATATATCTGGTCGCCGTCGTAATCTTCACCTTTGCCTTTGAAGAAGTGGTTAAAGCCTATTTCATAAAGAGTAGCTGCCGAAGCGTATGTTGAAATATGACCGCCGATTCCATTTTCCTGTTTATTCGCTTTTACTACCATAGCCATAGCGTTCCAGCGGATCAAGCTTTTAATTCGTCTTTCAATTTCCCTGTCGCCCGGAAAAGGCGGCTGCTGCTCTCGCGGGATTGAATTTATATAAGGAGTATTCGCCGAAAAAGGTATATGTACTCCGGCTTTGTGGGCTCGTATCTGCAGTTCCTGAAGAAGTTCCTTAACTCTCTCCGGTCCGCTGTGCTCGAGTACGTAATCCAGCGAATAAAGCCATTCCCTTGTTTCGATATCCTTAAATTCCTGATCCTTATTTTTACCGTTGCTCATATCGAATGTCCTCTTTTGGATTTGTCGTTTTTCAGAATATAAGTTTTGCTTATTTCAATTAAGTCCAGTTAAATGTATTGCCGTATAAATGAGCCCGCAGCTCAAGACGCTTCGTTCTCGTTTTCCGCTAAAATGGCAAAACTGGGGTGATTTCAAATAAAATTGAGTTAATAAATTAATCGTTTTAGCAACTAAATACAAGAAATCGGCTTCGGCGATGGAGTACTAAGTGACGTAACGAGCAACAGATAGGAAAACTTATGAGAAAAGTAAAAATTTTGCGTAAAGATGAGATTCAGCGTCAAGCTTCCCGCGGTTTATTAAAAGCTTAGTATTTCAAATATTTATCGAACCATGTCTTTCTTATAGCATCGGTTTCTTTTCTGTGAGTTTTTAAAAAATGATCTCCGCCTTCCCAGATGATCATCCGGTAGGAAATGTGAAGAGCGTGAAACTTCTTTGCCATCTCTATGGTCTGAACCGGGGATACGATTTCGTCGTTGCCTCCGTGCAGAAGCAGATATGGAATATTCGGAAGTTTATCCGCAAAATATAATGCCGATCTTTTTTCCAGTTCAGAATCCAGTCTGTCTTTATCTGCGCCGGTCATCTCTGAGTAAAATTTCTTCATTTTCGGATTAGCTTCTGAATTTTGCTTTAAATCCGATATAGCTCCGCTTAACACCGCGCATTTAAAATTATTATTTTTCAGAAGAGTAAGGTAAGTCATCATACCGCCGCGGCTCCATCCTTCAATTCCCCATCGTTTATTATCAGCCTGCGGAATTTCCTCCGCCAGCGGAATAAGGTTAAGGCTGT